>JBDTMR010000059.1:0-9703 GCA_039934175.1 Sphingomicrobium sp. | reverse complement strand
TAACCACTAAAGCGTTACATTTCCGCAACAACCGCTTCACGTCCCCGTCATATTATCGAAATCGTCGTCTTCGTAGCCGACGAGGTTGAGTTCGCGCGCCTTGATCTGGTTGATCATGCACCAGTGCATAAGCGCATCCTCGCGGCCGTGCGTGATCCACACTTCCTTCGGCGCGACCTCACGGATCGTCGTCGTCAGTTCATGCCAATCGCTGTGATCCGAAATGACCAGTGGCAATTCGACGTTGCGTTGACGCGCGCGCTGACGAATCCGCATCCAGCCCGATGCCATCGCGGTGATCGGATCGGGTAACCGCCGCGACCAGCGGTCATTCAATGCGCTTGGCGGCGCGATGATGATCTTGCCTTTCAGTTCGTCTTTCGCGACGCCCGTTGCTGGCCGCATGTCACCCAGCGAGACGCCCAATTCCTCATAGAGATGGCACAGCCGTTCGACCGCGCCGTGATAATAGATCGGGTCGCTGTGGCCGCGCCCGCGCAATTCCATGATCACGCGCTGCGCCTTGCCCAAAGCATAAGCCCCAACCAGCACGCAGCGTTCCGGTTCGGCGTGGAGCCGGTGAAGCAGCCGGTCGATTTCGCTGCCCGTATCGGGATGGCGGAACACCGGCAGGCCGAAGGTCGCCTCGGTAATGAAGATGTCGCACGGGGTTACGACGAAGGGCGCGCAGGTCGGGTCAGGCCGGCGCTTGTAATCGCCGCTCACGACCACCCGCTCTCCTCTATAGTCGAGCACGATTTGCGCGCTGCCAAGGACATGCCCGGCCGGGACGAAACTGACGTCGACCTCGCCCAATCGGATCGTCTCGCCGTAAGCCACCGGGCGTTCGGGCTGTTCGCCATAGCGGACGCCCATGATCGCCAAGGTCTCAGGCGTCGCCCAGACCGCGCCGTGGCCGCCGCGCGCATGATCGGCGTGGCCATGGGTGACCAATGCCTGGGCTTTTGGTTGCGAGGGATCGACCCACGCATCGGCGGGTTTGACGTAGATGCCTTCCGGAAAAGGCTCGATCCATGAACCGAGACGCGCCATTGCCGTTACAAGCGTGAGCGACGCCCGCGGTTCCGCGCGCAAGGAGTGATTTCTGCCGAAACTGCCCGCCCTGTTGGAAAATTGGTTCGAATCGCGCGGCTGGCGGCCGCGTGAACACCAGCTCGCGATGCTCGATGCCGCCGCTTCGGGCGAGCATGCGCTTCTGGTCGCGGCCACCGGCGCGGGCAAGACGCTGGCGGGCTTCCTGCCGACGCTGACCGACCTCATCGAAAATCCGATCGAACGGCTGCACACGCTATACGTTTCTCCGCTCAAGGCGCTGGCGGTGGACGTGCAGCGCAACCTGCTGGCCCCGATCGAGGAAGTCGGACTCGATATAAGGGTCGAAACGCGAAGCGGCGATACGCCGTCGGACCGCAAGGCGCGCCAGCGTGTCCGGCCGCCCCAGATCCTGCTGACCACGCCGGAAAGCCTCAGCCTGCTGCTCTCCTATCCGGACAGCGCGATACTGTTCGAGGATTTGCAGACGGTGGTGATCGACGAAGTCCACGCCTTCGCCAAGGAAAAGCGCGGCGACCTGCTTACGCTGGCCTTATCCCGACTACAGGCCATTCGCCCGTCGCTTCGCAGGGTCGCCCTTAGCGCAACGGTCAGCGACGCCGACGCCTATCGCGCCTGGCTCGCCCCCGACGGCGACATCGACACCGTCCGGTTGGTCGATGGCGAGAAAGGCGCCGACCCCGATCTGTCTATCCTGATCCCGACCGGCACCGTCCCGTGGGGAGGGCACTCGGGGAAATATGCCGCCAAACAGGTCATCGACCTGATCGATCGTCACAAAACGACGCTCGTTTTCTCCAACACGCGGGGGCTGGCCGAGCTGATATTCCAGGAATTGTGGAACGCCAATGACAAGGGCCTGCCGATCGGAATCCACCACGGCAGCCTGTCGCTGGAAGCCCGCCGCAAGGTCGAGGCTGCGATGGCCGACGGCAGGTTACGCGGGCTGGTCGCGACCGCATCGCTCGATCTCGGCATCGACTGGGGCGACGTTGATTTGGTGATCCAGATGGGCGCGCCAAAAGGAAGCTCGCGCCTGCTCCAGCGGATCGGCCGCGCCAACCATCGGCTCGACGAGCCTTCCAAGGGCATGATCGTCCCGGGCAATCGCTTCGAATATCTCGAAGCGCGCGCCGCGCTCGATGCCGTCGCGGCGCGCGAACTGGATCCCGAAATTTTCCGGCCCGGAACGCTAGACGTCCTTGCCCAGCACATCATGGGCATCGCCTGTGCCGGTCCCTTCGACGAGGCCCAACTACTCACCGAGGTGCGTTCGGCTGCGCCTTATTCGGGCCTGACCGACACGGTCTGGCGAGGCGTGCTCGATTACATCTCCACCGGCGGATATTCGCTTCGCGCTTACGACAAGTTCAAACGCCTTGTCGAATATGAACCAGGCAAGTGGCGGATCACGCGACCGCAGGCCGCCGCCCAGCACCGCCTCAACGCCGGGGTCATCGTCGACAATCCGATGATGGACGTGCGCTTCAATAACGGGCGCACATTGGGCCGCGTCGAAGAAGGGTTCGGATCGACGCTGAGTGTCGGCGATCATATTTTCTTCGCCGGCCTCAGTCTGGAGGTGATGCGCTTCCACGAAAGTGACATCGTCGTTCGCGCGTCAACCAAGCAGGCGCGGCTGGTCACATACGGCGGCCAGCGCATGAGCATGTCGACGCATCTTGCCGACCGCGTCCGAGAGTTCCTAGCCGATCCGACCGACTGGCACCGCTTCCCCGACGACGTCCGCGAATGGCTGGAGGTGCAGAAGCGGCGATCTCTCCTGCCCCGCCCCGACCAATTGCTGGTCGAGACCTTCCCGCGCGAGGGACGGCATTACATGTGCATCTACAGTTTCGAAGGCTGGAACGCGCACCAATCTCTGGGCATGCTCATCACCAAGAGGATGGAGACGGCAGGTCTCAAACCGCTCGGCTTCGTTGCCAACGATTATGCGCTCGCGGTCTACAGCCTCGAGGAAGTGACCGACCCTGCGCCACTCTTCTC
Organism: Sphingomicrobium sp.; assembly: GCA_039934175.1. Lineage (GTDB taxonomy): Bacteria > Pseudomonadota > Alphaproteobacteria > Sphingomonadales > Sphingomonadaceae > Sphingomicrobium. The sequence goes on along the minus strand of JBDTMR010000059.1, from coordinate 6,622 downwards.
ACCCGACATCCTGGAAAACGAATTCGTCGAATGGGTCGAACAATCGCACCTTCTCAAGCGTGCGTTCCGCGAGGTCGCGGTAATCGGCGGGCTGGTCGAGCGCCAGCACCCAGGCAAGCGCAAGAGCGGCAAGCAGGTCACCTTTTCGACCGACCTGATCTACGACGTGCTTCGCAAATATGAGCCCGAACATCTGCTGATGCGCGCAGCGTGGGACGATGCGCGCGGACGGATGACCGAATTGGGCCGGCTTGCCCGGCTCGTCGATCGGGCGGCCGAAACCATGGTCCATGTCGCAACCAGTCGGGTCACTCCGCTCGCCGTTCCGTTGATGGTGGTCATCGGCCGTGAAGCCGCACCGGGCGGATCGGCCGATGAGGCACTGCTGATGATGGCGGAAGAAGCACTGGCCGCCGACGCGATGCGGCTCGACTGATCGTTCATCGACGCGCCAGCACCGATCGGGCATGACGAGGCCATGCGTATCCTTGTTCTCCTCGTTCCGCTCGCGCTCACCGGCTGCGTCAGCATTGCCAAGACAGCGGTCGATGTCGCGACACTTCCGGTGAAGGCGGTCGTGAAAGGCGTCGATCTGGCGACCACCAGCCAGGCCGAAGCCGACGAAAATCGCGGTCGCGCGATGCGCAAGGCCGAGGAACAATACGGCAAACTGCTTCGGGCGTGGGAAAAGGAATGCGCGGCGGCGAACAAGGCGGGCGGGCAATGCCCGCCGCGCCCCGAATTCGTACCGCCCGAATAGTTTTAGCGCTTCGCCCTGGCCACGCGCGCCAGCTCATAGAGATAGTCGACGTAGAGTTCGACCTGCCCGTCGAAACCACGCACCTTGGGATTGCTGCTGTCGATCAGCAGCCATTCGTTGGGCGCATGCGCCCCGCCGCCGCGGCCCGATCCGAAATGTCCCGCCGCCATCTTGAGCGGTGCGCCGGTGAACATTACCCCCGGCCAGCTGCCAGCCCGGCGCGGATAGAGCGTATAGGGAATATTGGCCGCCTTGAAGGTTGCAGCCGCCGCGCTGACCGTGATCGCGTCTTCGGGTGTCTGTGTCGGGCTATATCCACCGCTGACAACCACTTCGATGTCCGAAAAGCCTTTCTTGATCAGATAGGCTTTCAGCTTCGCAACCGCTTCGTCCTTGGTCATGTTCGGCACCAGCCGGAAGTCGAGTTTTGCTTCGGCCCGGCCTGGCAGGACCGTCTTGCCGCCCGGCCCGGTATAGCCGCTGACCAGTCCCTGGATGTTCACCGTGGGTTGCGATGCGAGCCGGTTGGACGAGGTCAGGAAATCCTCGTCCTTGATCCAGCGCTTCACGCCCAGAATCTTTTTCATCTGCGCTTCGTCGGCCGTGGCGACATCCTCGGCAAGCAACTGCTTCTGGCGATCGGTTAGCGGCGCGACATTGTCGAACCATCCATCGATCGCGGGGGTGAAGCCGTCGTCGGCAACCAACGTGTCGAGCGCCTTGACCAGCCGCCAGGCCGGATTGTCGACCGAGGCCATGAGGCTGGAATGGATATCCTTGGCGGGCCCGCGTCCCCATTTCTCTCCGCTCGAAATCAGCTGGACCTCGATCACGCCCTTCGCTCCAAGATCGATCGAGGCCGAGCCGTCGGGCGCCTGCGCGGTCGACGGCATCATGATCCCGACCGATTTCTGCAACGCTGCCTTGACCTCCGGATCGGCAAGTAAGGTCGGGAAGTTGGTCGAACCGATTTCTTCTTCGCCCTCGGCGACCAGGATCAGGTTGACCGGCAATTTGACGCCGGCCTTCTTGAAGGCGTGGAGCGCGGCGAGGAATGCCGCTTCCGGTCCCTTCTGGTTCACCGCCCCGCGGCCGACCAGCATGGTTCCTTCGCCGGCGCGCTCGACAATTTTCCCTTCCAGCGGCGGGTTCGCCCATTCGCTCTCGTCATAATGTTTGACGTCGTACATGAAGTAGAGCGCAAGCGTGTCCTTGGCCCCGGCATCGAGCGTCGCGAACACGCCAGGCACGCCGCCGGTCTCGACGACGCGCGCTTTCTGGAAGCCTGCGTCGAGCGCCAACTGTTTCATATAGTCGGCACCCTTGGGCGTATTGAGCCCCATGTTGGCAATCGTCGGGAGAGCAATCCATTCGCGGAGCCGCGCAATCGCCTCGTCATGCGACGTCTTTGCCGCCGCAACTACCTTGCCGCGCCCCGGGTCATTGGGCGCCGCCCAGCTCGCCCCTGCCATCGCCGTTACCGCCGCACCTGCGAGCATCGCCTTCATCATCAAACGCATGGTCAAATCCCCTGTTCGTGTCCGAGTCGTCGTCGCAGAGACTGGACGGCTGTCCGACGAACGTCCAGATGAACGGGGATGCGTTACTTCCTGGATACCGAATATGATGGATTCGGCGGCAAACTGATCAGCCTGGCGCTGGTCCCCGAAGATGGCGGCGAAGAATTCTACGTCGTCATCGATCACCCCGCGACCCACCCTTGGGTGATCCGCAACGTCATGCCCTACCTCGACCATGTTCCGGTCGGGATGCAGGTTCCCAAAGTGCCCCGCGCCGAAGCGTCGCAAGCGCTTGCCAGCTGGCTTGCCATGGACGAGGCACCGGAAATCATCGCCGACTGGCCCGAAGACCTCTCGCAATTGGCGATGCTTCTGATCACCGGCGAAGGCGAGATGCAAAAGGTGCCGACTCTGGTCCTGCGCTACGTCCCGGTGCGCGGCTTTTCGACCGCCGCCAGCAGTGCGGTACCGCACAATGCGCTGCACGACGCGCGTTCGCTTCGCGACCATCTTATCGGCTTGGATTGATTCACCTTTGCGTCTAGCAGCGACTGATGGTTCCCCTTTCGTTCGCCGGCCGAAACTTTCTCACGCAAGCTGACGGCGCCCTTTATTGGCCCGATCGTCAGGCGCTGCTGGTCGCCGACCTGCATTTCGAGAAGGCGAGCTGGTTCGCGCGGATCGGCCAGTTTCTGCCGCCCTACGATTCGTTGGCGACGCTTCAGGCGCTTGAAAAAGCCGTCAACGAAACGGGCGCGACCACCCTCTATTGCCTTGGCGACAGTTTCCATGATCGCTTTGGATGCGACCGACTGCCCGCCCAGGCGCGCGACCTGTTGACCAGCCTGACCGCGCGGCTCGATTGGGTCTGGATCACCGGAAACCATGATTCGGGCTTCATCGACCATTGCGGCGGACGGATCGTCGAGGAGATTGCGGTCGACGGAATCATGCTTCGCCACGAGGCGGAACGCGCCGACCCGCAGCCCGAGATGTCGGGTCATTTCCATCCCAAGCTGCGGCTCCAGATGCGTGGCCGCCATGTGTCGCGGCGTTGCTTCGTCGCAAGCCCGACCAAGCTGATCCTGCCGGCCTTCGGCGCGCTGACCGGCGGGCTCGACGCCCACCACCCTGAGATTTTGAAGAAGGTTGGCAGCGATGCCGCCGCGCTGGTTCCGGTCACTGACCGGCTGTTGCGCTTCCCAATCGCGGCCTAGGCGAGCCGCGCCCGAATCATTCCGCGCAGCGAGTTGCCGAGCAGGAAACCGCCCGCCAGGTCATCGACCGTCAAATCCGCTTCCTGTGCCTTGCCGTCATCGATCAGCCGCGCTCGAAGGACACCGGGGATCAATCCGCGCTCGGCGGGCGGCGTCAGGTAGATACCGTCGCGCTCTACGAAGATGTTGGTGAAGCTACCCTCTGTCAGCATTCCATCCGGGCCGACGAAAATGGTTTCATAGGTGCCGCTCGCTTTGCGCGCGTCATCGTAGAACCGCCGCGCCGTCGTCTTGAAACGGAGCCGAACGTCCGCCGGATCAACTGGCAATGGGCTGATCGAGACGGCGACGGGCTGGTTGGGGATTTCGGGGGCCGGCTTCAACTCGATTGCCATCGATCCCTTGGGCGACAGCAGCAGCCGGAGCATGGCGGGACGGGTATGGCGGAAGGTCGCCGCCTGCAATTCGTTGCGTGCGCCGTGACGGTCGAAGTGGAATCCGAACGTGTCTGCCGAAAGCTTCAGCCGGTCGAGATGGCGCTCAAGGTTGGCAATCCCGCCTTCCGGGTCGAACCGCATCGTTTCAATCAGGTCGAACTCGTTACCGTCAGCTGTCACAAAATTTCCCTTGAGCAAACACTCGTCCCATTCATTCTCCATCACGCTGTCGACCACAAGCCCCGATCCTAGACCGAGCCGCGCAAATTCCCCGCCGTCGGTGATTTCCAGTGTGCGGATCAGGACATTGAAGGAAGTGTCGCCGTTGGGCGACAGCCAGCCCATCGCGCCGGTATACGCACCGCGCGGTTCGGGTTCGAGCGTGCGGAGCGCTGCCATCGCCGCCAACTTTGGGGCGCCGGTAATCGAGCCGCACGGAAACAAGGTAGCGAGCACATCGACCGCATCGACGTCGGCGCGGCGCGTCGCCGTGATCCGGCTCACCATCTGGTGGACCGTCGGGTAAGTCTCAAGCGCGAACAGTTCGGGGACGTCGACACTGCCCGGCGCGGCGACGCGCGCCAAATCGTTGCGCAAGAGGTCGACGATCATCAGGTTTTCGGCGCGCTGCTTGGGATCGGCGAGCAGATACGCCGCCGCCTCGGCGTCGGCGATATGGTCGGCGAAGCGGGGCGCCGTTCCCTTCATCGGCTTGGCCTCCAGAAAATCGCCGCGCAGCATGAAGAATTGCTCCGGGCTGGCCGATAGCAGCCATCCGCCGGGATAGCGGATCATCCCCCCCCATCCAGCCGCCGAGCGGCTGCGGAGCTGCGCATAAGCCGCGCGCGGATTGCCGATCATCGCGACATCGCAACCGAAGGTCAGGTTCGCCTGATAGAAATCGCCTGCATAGAGATGCTCCCGGACTCGTGCGGCAGCGGCAAGATAATCGACCCGCGAAATCCGCGGTTGCGGCTTGCCCAGCCAGGCGCCTGCCGGGTCGCCAAGCCAATCGTCATATTCGTCCTGCTCCATCGTTCGCGGGGCGGCGAACAGGCCGAACCACAGCAATGGCTGGTCGGCGCGCCGTCGGGCCAGGGGCAACAGCTTTGCCTCCAGCGCATATCCTGCATCGTAGGAAACGAATCCCGCGGCATGATGTCCCGCCGCAAGCGCCGCTCGCAGCGCCTTAAGGGCCGGTCGTACGTCGCCGTGTTCGAACGCGACGATTTCGCCGCTCGGACGATCAAACAGCAATGCCCACTTCGCTCCGTCGCGGGCATCGTCGATCAGGACATGAAGATCGCTCGTCACCCGACTGCATTGACCGGCCCGGAACGCATCGTAAAGTCACGTCATGCGCAAACTCGTCATCGCCGCCCTTCTGGCCTCGCTCGCATTGCCCGCCCAGGCCCAGTCCATCGATCCGAAGGTCAAGGCGCGGATCGACCGGATATTGAAGGCGACCCCCCTCATCGACGGCCACAACGATATCGCCGAGGCCGTGCAGGAGAATCATGGGTTCAGCGTCGCCAACCTTGGCAGCGGGACGGACAAATGGGCCGATCATCCGCTGATGACCGACATGGCGCGGCTTCATGGTGGCCGGGTCGGCGGCCAATTCTGGTCGGTTTATATCGACGGCGAATTGAAGGGCGACGAGGCGATTCGCCGGACCGTCGAGCAGATCGATGTCGTCGACCGGATGATCGCGGCCTATCCCAGCGACCTCGAGCGCGCGCTCACCGCCGACGATGTCGTGCGGATCCATAAGCAAGGTAGGATCGCCTCGCTGATCGGAATCGAGGGCGGACGCCAGATCGGCGGCAGCATGGCCGCGCTTCGCCAATTCTATCGGCTCGGTGCGCGCTACATGACGCTGACCCACAACCAGACCACCGAATGGGGGGACAGTGCGACCGATGAGAAGAAATTCAACGGCCTGTCGCCGTTCGGCCTGAAGGTGGTCAGCGAAATGAACCGGCTCGGCATGCTGATCGATCTCAGCCATGTGTCGCCGGACGTCATGCGCCTGGCCATCGCGGCAAGCCGCGCTCCCGTAATTTTCTCACACAGTTCGGCGGGCGGGATCACCCCGCATCCACGCAATGTCCCAGACGATGTTCTACGCCTGCTGCCAGCGAACGGCGGCGTGGTGATGGTCAATTTCGTCCCCGGTTTCCTGTCGCAGGAAGTGTGGGATTGGTCGGCCAACCGCAATGCCGAAGAAGCTCGGTTGAAGGCAATCCACCGGGCCAGCAATGCGGCCGTAGAGGCCGGTCTCGACACGTGGGAAAAGGCCCATCCCCGACCGGCAACCGACGTTCGCAATGTCGCCGACCATATCGATCATGTCGCGCGCTTCGCGGGCTTTGATCATGTCGGCATCGGCGGCGATTATGACGGCATCCCTTATACACCGACCGGCCTTGAAGGGGTCGAAACCTACCCCCGCCTGTTCGCCGAATTGATCCGCCGGGGATGGAGCGATGCGAATTTGGCCAAGCTGGCGGGCGGCAACGTGCTTCGCGCCTTGCGCGGTGCGGAAAGCGCATCGCGCGCCATGGCAGGGGTTCAGCCCGCCATGGACAAGGCGCCGCCCGCTTCCTAACGCGCCAACGTGACCGATCCCATTCCACCCCTTCGCGCCGCGATCATCCCGGTGACTCCGCTCCAGCAGAATTGCAC
>JBDTMR010000058.1:0-9756 GCA_039934175.1 Sphingomicrobium sp. | reverse complement strand
TCCCCGTCCGCGCCACTTCCGGTGATCGGCAAGGTCGTCGACATCGCCGGTTCGGGCTCGCAAATCCGGATGGACGTCGACCAATTGCTGGCGCTCGCGGACAATCCGGACCTGTCGGTTTCGATGGCCGGTCAGGTCGGCAGCCAGGTCAAGATGAAGGTCGCCTCCAGCTGGCTGATCGCCAACGTCCGCACCCTGCGCGCCGACGAAAATGGAGCGGTCGTCGCCAACATCGATTTCCTCGGCGAAGGTCTCCAGGCCAATGGTGGCCGGATGACCAGTTTCCGCCGTGGTGTCACCCGCTATCCGATTCCCGGCTGCGAAGTCCTGCCGGTGAACACCGAGGATATGCGCGCCATTTTCGCTGCCGACGATGACGCTCATGTCGAGATCGGCACCGTCTATCCGACCACCGATATCCGCGGCGCGCTTTACGTCGATCCGATGCTGTCGAAGCATTTCGCGATCCTGGGGTCGACCGGTACCGGCAAGTCGACCGCCGTCGCGCTGATCCTGCACCGCATTTCCGAGCTCTCGCCCGAAGGGCATATCGTGATGATTGATCCGCACGGCGAATATTCCGCCGCGTTCAAGGATCGCGGGGAATTGTTCAACGTCGACAACCTCCAGCTGCCCTACTGGCTGATGAATTTCGAAGAACATTGTGAGGTCTTCCTGACCACCGACGGTGCCGAACGCCAGCGCGATGCCGACATCCTCGGCAAATGCATCCTGGCCGCCCGCACCAAGGGCAAGAATATCGAACAATATGGCAAAGTGACAGTCGACTCGCCGATCCCTTATTTGCTGACCGATTTGTCTCAGGTGCTGACCGCAGAAATGGGCAAGCTCGACCGCGCCGGCGACACCACGCCGTATCAGCGCCTGAAAAACAAGCTCGACGAGCTTCGCGCCGATCCGCGCTTCACCTTCATGTTTTCGGGCATGCTGGTCAGCGATTCGATGGGCAGCTTCGTCGCCAAGCTGTTCCGCCTGCCCGCCAACGGCAAACCGATCAGCATCGTCGACGTGTCGGGCGTGCCGTCCGAAATCACCAGCGTCGTGGTTTCGGTGCTGGCGCGAATGGTGTTCGATTATGCAATCTGGAGCCGCACCGAAGCGCAGCGCCCGTTGCTGCTGATTTGCGAAGAAGCCCATCGCTATGTCCCGAAGGACGATGCCGGCAATGGCCAGGCAGTCCGCAAGATCCTGGAGAGGATCGCCAAGGAAGGTCGTAAATATGGCGTCTCGCTGGGCCTGATCACGCAGCGGCCGTCCGATCTTGCCGAAGGCGTGTTGTCACAGTGCGGCACGATCATTTCGATGCGCCTGAACAACGACCGAGATCAGGCCTGCGTGCGCGCCGCCATGCCCGAAGGTGCGCGCGGATTCCTGGATGCCATCCCTTCTCTGCGCAACCGCGAATGCATCGTCTGCGGTGAAGGCGTCGCCATCCCGATCCGCGTCGCCTTCGACAATCTGGAACCCGAGAAGCGGCCGGCCTCTTCCGATCCCAGCTTCGCCGCGATGTGGCGCGAAACCGGCGACGAAGCTGGAATTATCGGTCGCACGATCAAACGGTGGCGCGGCCACGGGCGTTGAGACGACGAATGTGGTCGAGATACTGCCCGGTCGATGAATCAAAGGCTGACAAGGGTCGCATTTCGAATTCGCTTCTCATCCATTCTGATGTCACGTAGGTTTTCGGCTCTCCGGCAGAGGGCAGGCCGTGAACGAACCGGAACCAGCTAGCGACCACGACGATCGGGTTTTGCGCCCGGTATTCGTCAGTTATGCGACGAAAGACCGCAAACAGGCTCTATCGGTGTGCGACTCGATCGAGGGTCGCGGCACCCCTTGCTGGATATCGACCCGCGACGTCGCACCGGGCGAAAATTACCAGGAAGCGATCGTCCGCTCGATCCGCAACGCCCGGGCGATGGTGCTCGTCTTTTCGAAGGCAGCGAATAACAGCGACGAGATCAAGAAAGAACTCTCGCTTGCCAGCCGTTACCGCGTGCCGGTGATGGCGCTCAGGATCGAGGATGTCGAACCAAGCGACGCCTTTGCCTATGAACTTTCGACCAGGCAGTGGATCGACGCGTTTGACGGTTGGGACCGCTCGATCGACTCGTTGGTCAGCCACATCGGGCAGTTGCAAGGCGCGCCTGCGGTCGCCGCAACAGCGCCTTCGTCGCCTCGTCGGCGACCCGTCTTTACCTCACGGCGTTCGATGGCGCTTGCAACCGTTGCCGGCATGCTCCTGCTCGGGTTGGCCGTGGTTGCGTGGTGGCTTCGACCGAGCCCCTCCGCGGCGCACAGCATGACCGTGCGCCTGTCCGGATTCAAACTCCTGTCGACCGACTTGCCTGAAACCATCCCCGACACCGTCGATGCCGAGATTGCGGCCGCGTTCAACGCCGATGGCGTTATCGGCGTTTCTACGGCGGCAAGCCCGGCAACCGGTTCTGCGCCCGCTTATGCGCTGGGCGGGACAATCCAGCGGGACGGCGACACGATCCGGGTCATCACGCGGCTCACCAACGAGCGCTCCGGCGCGACCCTGTGGAGTGACAATTTCGATTATGTCGCCACTGAAGTTTCTAAAGTGCCGCGCCACATCGCCGTCGACGCCGGCAATGTGGTTCGCTGCGGACTGTTCGGAGTTTCCACTTACCGCAAGCCGCTGCCCGACAATGTTTTTCGGGACTACATGCAATTTTGCCAAGGCCATTGGGATCCCCTGATGGATGAGGGACGCAAAGCACTGGTTCCTGCGCAGCGGGTGGTCGCTGCGGTTCCGGACTTTTCGTGGGGGTGGGCGGCTGTTGCCGGCGCTTACTGGAAAGTTGCGATGAGTGCGGAAAACAGTCGGCTTGCCGATGAGGCGCGCGCGAGTGGACGCGAAGCCGCCGACCGCGCGGTCAAGATCGACGGTAACAACAGCGAAGCGCTGTATATAAAATCGATGCTGGTCGATCGTCATGATTGGATCGGTCGAGAACGCTTATTGAAGCGCGCGGTCGGGGCCCGGCGGCTCGACTGCGGATGCGAGCATCATCAATATGGCTGGATGCTTGCGAACGTCGGCCGACTTGCCGACGCGGTGGACCAATTGCGCCAGGCGAATGACATGCTCGCACTTTATGTCTACACGCCCCTGTCGTTGGCCGATGCACTTGTGGCCGCGGGCAAGGCTGATGAGGCGAAGTCGCATTACGATGCCGCCATCGCGCTTGCTCCAAATTCTGGCTTTGCAGACTATCTTGCGGCGGAGGCGGCGGCCGATACTGGCGACCTCAACCGTTTGATCGACCCCAAGCTGCCGATTCCCGCCGATGTGCGCGCAGCATTGTTGAAAGGCTATCGGGCTGTGGCATCGCGCGATGCCGGGGTGAAGGCGCAAGCCATCCGGGCGCTTCTTGCCCTCCCCGACGAGAAGCAGGACGATGTCGTGGCAAGGTTGCTCGGCGCGCTTGGCGCAAATCACGAGGCGCTTCGCGTTGCGACCCGCGTCGCGACCCAGGAATATCCCGGGCCATCCTTATTCTGGTATCCCGGTATGCGCGGCAGCTTGAACGATCCGGATTTCCCGGTGGTAGCGGAACGCTTTGGCCTCATGAAATATTGGAGGACAACCCACGCCATTCCCGATGTCTGCAGGGAAAAAGTACCGCCGCCATTCTGCAGAATGGTCTGACAAGCCGAATCCAGATTCGAAACGTCGGCGGACTTTCGCTCGGCGACTACGGCGCCAGCTGTTTCACTCGCGCCTTGATCGCTGCAACCACGCTCGCATCCATCGGCCGCGACGATGCGAACCGCACGCTCATCGGGTCGACCGCGACACCGCCGCGATACACTTCGTAATGGAGGTGGGCGCCGGTCGACAGGCCACTGGTACCCACATAGCCGATGACCTGCCCGCGCACGACCATCGATCCGGGCGCGACTGCAAGACTGCTCATATGGCTGTAGCTGGTCGCAAGACCATCGCCATGCGCCAGCCGGACCTGCCGGCCATAGCCACCGGCCCAGCCAGCACGGGTCACCTGTCCATCGGCAGCAGCATGGATCGGTGTGCCCCATCGCGCGCCGAAATCGATTCCGCGATGCATCCGGACGAAGCGCAGAATCGGGTGGAGGCGCGGACCGAAGCGCGAGGTGATCGGCGCATTGACCGGCCATGCCATCGCATTGTCATTCACGCGCTGTTCGCCAATCGTCGCGGCGTTGATCCATATCGGCCTTCCGCCTGCCGTCCATCGCACCAATTGCAGGTCGCTGCCCATCGTCCGGTCGATCGCGGCGTAAAGCAGCATTCCGGTCTGCCCCTGACCGTCGGCGGCGCGTCGGTTGGCGACGACTAGGTCAAAGCGGTCGCCCGGCGAAATCTCGCCGACGTCGATCTCCTGCGATAGCGCCTTCAAATATTCCGCCGCGGTCGCGGGCGAGGCACCGGCACTGCGCAGCGCCCAGTAAAGCCCGTCCCCGGCGCGTCCGCGCATCCGCATCGGTTTCGTGCTGACCGGCACCGCAATGCGCTGCAATGCCAGCCCGCCATCGCCGCGCGCGATGTCGATCCTTGTATCGATCCCGGCGCGATAAGTGATGTGGTCGACCGAGCGCCGACCGCCCTGCTTCCTGCCAAGCACGAGTTCGACCGACGTCCCGGCAGTGGGAGAGGCACCCGCCGCCTTGACCATAGAGTGGACGCGCACGGCATCGCCATAAGCCGCGCCGGCGCGGACCAGGGCAGGGCCGATGCCGTCGTTGCCAAGCGTCAGGAAGGTCCGCACCGAGACGCGCTCGGGCGCCGCCGCGATCGGCTCGACCGCCGCGCCGGGCGCCATCCGGCTTCCGCTATGCGACCCGCGCGACAGACTGCCGACACCGGTCGCCTGCCATTCGGGCATCGCCGTGACCGGCACCGCCGCGACATTGCGGCCCGGCAGCGGATCGAACCCCGGTGCAAGTAGACCGAGCGCACCGCCAAGCAAGGCAAGCGTCGCCGCCCCGCGCCACCAGTCGCGCGTAAACAGGTTTTCGCCGAGATCGACGACCAGGCTGAATGGCTGCTTTTTCTGACCGAACGGGACAAACGACACCGGCGCCGCCATCGCGACCCCGCCAAATTGCCGTCCCAGCCATGCTTCGCGCATTCGCCCGCCTCCTTGCCTCCTGCTCTGCCGAAACAAGGTTAAAGGCGCTTTAAGATCGGCTATCCCTTGAAGGGGTCGAAAAGCGCTGCCACATTCGGATTATGGCCGCGCAGGACGACTCCATTCTCCGGGCCATCCTCGGACCCACCAACACCGGCAAGACCCACTTGGCGATCGAGCGGATGTGTGCCCATTCGTCGGGCGTGATCGGCTTCCCGCTGCGCTTGCTCGCCCGCGAAGTATATGAGCGCGTCGTAACGATCAAGGGCGCAGGACAAGTCGCGCTGTTGACGGGGGAAGAGCGGATTGTCCCGCCGCACGCGCGCTACGTCCTGTGCACCGCCGAAAGCATGCCGGTGCGGACCGGGCGCGAAGGCAGATCCAACCCTTGGCGCGAACACGAAGGCCAATTCCCCGACCAGTTCGCCTTTGCCGCGATCGACGAAGCGCAATTGGGCAGCGATCCGGAACGCGGCCATGTCTTCACCGACCGGATGCTGCGGGTGCGCGGTCGCGAGGAGACGTTGATCCTTGGCGCCGACACGCTGCGCCCATTGATCCGCGAATTGCTGCCGCGCGCCGAAATCGTCAGCCGCCCGCGTTTTTCGACCTTGCGTTATGCGGGGGCGGTCAAGCTTTCCCGACTTCCGCCGCGGAGCGCCATCGTCGCGTTCAGCGCCGAGCAGGTCTATGCGCTGGCCGAGATGCTGCGCCGCTTCAAGGGCGGATCGGCGGTGGTGATGGGCGCCTTGTCCCCCGCCACCCGCAATGCCCAGGTCGCCATGTTCCAGCGCGGCGAGGTCGATTACCTCGTTGCCACCGACGCCATCGGCATGGGCCTCAATATGGACGTCAGTCATGTCGCGTTCGCGGGCCTCGAAAAATTCGACGGGCGCCGTGACCGCCGCCTGACCATCCCCGAAATGGCGCAGATTGCGGGCCGTGCCGGGCGCCACCAGAAGGACGGCAGTTTCGGTACGTTGGGCTTGGGCGGCGAGAATGGCCCGCAATTCAGCGAGGAGGAAATCGCCGCGATCGAGGAGCACCGCTTCCGCCCGCTCGACAGTCTTTACTGGCGATCCAGCGAACTCGACTTCACCGATGTCACCGCGCTGATCGCAAGCCTGGAGCGTCGGAGCGACAATCCCCTGCTCCGCGCCGCACCAATCGCGCTCGACCTTACCGTTCTCAAATCGCTCGCCGAAGATCCCGCCATTGCCCACACCAAAGGTGTTGCGGCACGTCGCTTATGGTCGGCGTGCGGGCTGCCCGATTTCCGCAAGGTCGGGCCGATGCACCATGCCCGAATGGTCCGCCGCCTGTTCAGCTACATTCACGAAGGCGGCCATATTCCGCACGAATGGTTCGCCGCCGAAGTCACCCGGCTCGACAATGTCAACGGCGACATCGAGGCGCTGGCCGACCGCCTCGCCGGGATCCGCAGCTGGGCCTATATCGCGCAGCGCGCCGACTGGCTGGCCGATCCGGTCAAATGGGCCGACCGCGCGCGCCAGGTCGAAGGCCGCCTGAGCGATGCGCTGCACGAGCGGCTGACCCAGCGCTTCGTCGACCGGCGCACCGCGGTGCTGGTCCGCGACATCGGCGCGCGGGGGGCCGATGCGCTTCCAGTCACGGTCGCCGCCGATGGCGAGGTCAGCGTCGGGCCCGAGCCGATCGGGCATCTCGCCGGGTTCGACTTCACAGTCGATCCAGCCGCGCGCCATGCCGACAAAAGGTTGCTGCTCGCCGCCGCCGAACGCCGTCTTGGCGACGAACTCGACCGCCGCGCCAAATCGCTGCTCGAGGCGCCTGACAGCGCCTTTTCGCTAGTCGTCGAAGACACTGGCGGGCTCGCCATCGGCTGGGAGGGCCATATCCTCGCCCGCCTTGCGCCGGGACGCTCGCTGACCGAACCAGCCGTTCGCACCACTCGCCCGCTCGACCGGCTGTCTGCCCAGCGGCGGACCGAGCTTCGCGCCCGCCTCGAACGCTGGATCGACGGCGAGCTCGATCGCCACGTCCGACCGCTCAAGGAGCTCGCCCGCGCGGCGTCCGATGCCAAGGTTGTGGCCGGGGTAAGAGCGCTTGCCGCGATGTTGGCTGATGCCGGGGGGATCCTGCCGCGCCGTGCGATCGCGCCGCAGATCGCCCAGCTGGAAAAGGCCGATCGGCACCATCTGCATCGCCTCCGGGTCCGGCTCGGCGCGCTCGACCTGTTCGTGCAGGGTCTGCTCAAGCCCGGCGCGCAGCGTTGGCGCGGCGCGCTGCTTGCGATCCGCGCGGGCCAGCCAATGCCGCGCCTGCCCGATCCATCGGCCGCGACCTTTGACGGCAGCGCCGACCCGCGCGGCGCGAACCTCGCCTTCCGGCGCTTCGGCGAAGTCTGGGTGCGCATCGACCTTGCCGACCGGCTTGCCGCCCACGCCCATGCCGCGCGGCAGGCGGGCAGCGACGCGGTGCTCGACGATGCGCTGGTGACCAGCCTGGGCCTGGGCGACGATGCCGTGAAGAAATTGATGGCCGAAGTCGGCTTCGTTCCAAAAGGCGAAGCATGGGCGTGGCGCGGCCATCGTCGACCGCCCCGGCAGGTCGAACGCGCGCCGCGCCCGGGCAATGCCTTTGCCGCGCTGGCCGAGCTCAAGCGGCCCGATCGCCGCCGCTAAGCCGCCAGCAGTGAGGATTGACCGCTTCCTGTTCTTCGCCCGCCTCGCCAAATCGCGCACGCTGGCGCAATCGCTGGTCGCCCAGGGCCACGTCCGTATCGATGGCAGGCACGCGCGCAAGCCCGGCGACCTCGTCCGGCAAGGCTCGGTGATCGCCTTTCCGCTGCGCGGCGAGGTCCACATCCTTCGGATCCTGGCCCTCCCGACGCGGCGCGGGCCGCCCGCCGAAGCCCGGACCTGCTACGACACGCTAACTGCGAACGTCTCGCAACAGGCGGCAGGCGATTGACGGCGGTTTTCCGCCGCCTTAGCCAACAGACAAGAAAAGGGAGCCTTACCGCATGACTTACGTCGTCACCGACGCCTGCATCCGCTGCAAATATATGGACTGCGTCGAAGTGTGTCCGGTCGACTGCTTCTATGAGGGCGAGAACATGCTCGTCATCAATCCGAACGAATGCATCGATTGCGGTGTTTGCGAACCCGAGTGCCCGGCCGAAGCGATCCTTCCGGATACCGAGAACGGCCTGGAAAAATGGCTGGAGCTCAACACGACGTTTTCCGCGCAATGGCCCAATTTGACGCGCAAGAAGGATAGCCCCGCCGATGCCGACGAGCATAAGGGCGAGGAAGGGAAGTTCGACAAATATTTCTCGCCCGACCCCGGCGAAGGCGACTGATCCCAGCCATTTATGTTTTCATGTTGGCACTTGTCGTGTGCTCCGACGTTAGGCCGGGACGCAAACGCTTTTCCTTTGGTCTCAATCTTGATTTGGATTAAGGTCGGCTGGAGCAAACAGGGGTGCCTATCATGATCCGTCCGTTTCTTTTCGTCGCGCTTTTGGGCGCATCTGTTCCGGCCATCGCGCAGTCGGAGGCCGCGCTCCCCGACCCCAACGACCGGTCGGACACCGTGACGCTGGCGCTAGGCGGTGCCTATGTTCCCGATTACGAGGGATCGGACGATTATGAGTTCACGCCGTTCGGCGCGATCCGCGGTCGGCTTGGCGGGTTCAGCTTCAATACCCGCGGCACCTATCTCTACGTCGACCTGCTGCGCCGCCCGGATAGCGGAGTCGATTTCGACTTTGGCCCAATTGTCGGTGTCCGCCGCGAGCGGACCAGCAAGGTCGACGATGTCTTCGTCCGGACGCTCGGCAAACGCAAGACCGCGATCGAGGTTGGTGCGTTTGCCGGCGTCAGCTTCCACGGCCTGACCAACCCCTATGATACGCTCAGCCTGCGGGTCGATGCGGTCCACGATATCGGCAACGCCCACAAGTCGACCGTCATCACCCCTGCGATCGACTTCGGCACCCCGTTGTCGCGCCGCACCTATGTTGGCGCGTCGATTTCGGCGGATTTCGTCACGAACAAATATGCCGATTATTATTATGCCAACCCATTCGTCGCGATCGGGCCGGATGCGATTGCCGCCAACAATCCCAGTGGCGGGATGAAGAATTGGCGGATCGGCGCGCTCGTCAATCAGTCGATCACCGGCGACCTGACGCACGGCCTGTCGATCTTTGGCGGCGCCAATTTCAGCCGCCTGGTCGGCGATATTGCCGACAGCCCGATCGTCGCCGATCGCGGCTCGCGCTCGCAATGGCAGCTGGCGACGGGCCTGGCCTACACTTGGTAGGGCAAAGTCGAACGAAAACGGGCGGCAGTCCCGAAGGAATGCCGCCCGCCCCGTGAATGCTCAGCCGTTACGCAGGCTGCGCAAGGAAGTGCTTACCAGCCGAACGTGAAGCCGGCGCGGGCAGCGGTCTTGCCGCCCCTGTTGAAGCCCTGGCTGACCCCAGCGGTCACCGCGACATTGTCACTAATCAACGCGCCGAACATCAATGCTCCGGCATGGGCGCCGTCGTACGTCGCGACATTGGCGCTCAAGTTGAAGGTCTTGCCCGGAAGGAACACCGCGCCCG
>JBDTMR010000057.1:0-9832 GCA_039934175.1 Sphingomicrobium sp. | reverse complement strand
GGCATTGTCGCGGCCGACATCGCTAGCGCGGCCCGGCAGACCGCGCTCTGCCAGTGCGACGGCGAGTGCGCCGGCACGCTCGATCGTTGTCGCATCGATCAGGATTTGCGCGTCCGCCGCACCGAGCGCCGCAACGACCGCATCGATTTGCGCGGAGCCGATCGAAATCACCAACCGCCCCGGTCCAGTCTCCGCAATCAAGGCGAGCCGGTCGAGCAACGCGTCGTCCAGCGCTTGGCCATCACTTTCGACCCAGACCAGTCCAACCGCCAATTGGCGGTCGAGCCGATCGGGCGCGCCGTCAAGCAGATCGACATCGGCCAGCCGCAGCCCGGCTTCGCGCATCAGATCGGCAGCATCGGAACGCGCGCTACCGGAGGGTCCGAACAGCAATGCTGGCGGCGCCGAGTTATAAGCAGATGAATGGTCGAATGATGTCGGCTCGAATCCGGCCATGGAAACACCCCATGCGGCTAGTGGAACCGAGCAGGGCCATCTTAGCCACCATTGCGGTGACAAGTCAGTCAAAAAAACCACTGTTTCGGATGTTGGTGCGACGAAGTGACAAGAGTTGGGTGAGTAAGGCGCTGGTATGCTGATGTTGTTCCTGTTGTTGTGCGCGTAATGCAAACCCGTTTCGAGGCTTGGCTTATTGCCTGTTCCAAGGCACCCGCCGATGCCGAATATCTTGCGAACCGCCTTCGCAGGATGCCGGGACGGGAGGGCTCGGAGCTAGTTGCCTTGCGGTTGCGGATTTCCGCGCTGCGGGCCGAGGTGGAAGCGATGATGAAGCCTGACGCAGCGCTTTCTCAAGATACGCAGGCCGACCCGAAATGGACTGAGTTGAGTTCGCCTTGGTGTCCGCCGCCACCCCGCCAGGGCCAGCAAGATTAGGTTGTAAAGTCCGGCAAATAGGGTCCGACCGGCGGTGCAGGCCAACCCGCAGTCGCGCAGAAGCCGGGGTTGAGAAACGAGGTCTTGCCATAGGCCAGCGGCATTCCGTCGGGGCCGTCGACGCGGCCTCCCGCCGCGAGCAAGATGGCGTGACCAGCGGCGGTGTCCCATTCGCATGTCGGCGACAGGCGCGGATAGATGTCGGCGAGGCCTTCGGCGACGGTGCAGAATTTGAGGCTTGAGCCGACCGAGACATAGCCGCATTCGACGCCGATGGCGTCGGCAAGATAATCGGCGGTGGCCTGGTTGAAGTGCGATTTTGACGCGACTGCAGCGCGTTTGTCACCGAGCGGCCGCGTTGCGATGGCAGCACGTCCGTGCTCGTTTTCGACGAACGCGGCCGTTCCAACCAGCCCGCCCCACAAGCGGTCGATGGCAGGCTGATAGACGACGCCGAGTGTCGGCGTGCCGTCCACGATCAGCCCGATATTGACCGTATAATCAATGCCGCCGCGAACGAATTCCTTGGTCCCATCGAGAGGATCGACAAGAAAATAGATGTCGCCATGCGCCGGGATTCGTCCTGCGGCGACTTCCTCTTCGGCGATGATCGGGACGCCCGGCGCAGCGGCCCTTAGCGCGTCGAGAATGACAGCCTCGGCCGCGCGATCGCAGACCGTGACCGGCGATTGGTCGCTCTTGGTTTCGATTTCGAAGCCCGCCGCGACGAGCTTCAAGATCTCCGCGCCCGCCGCACGCGACGCGATTACGCACGCCTCGAGCAGGGCGGCATCGCTCATGTTCGCCAGGGCGCACTACGCCGCAAGCGCGAGCGCGCGCCTATGCGAGTTAGACAAGCCGGCGAAGGCCGGCGCCCAGCGCCTGAGGGGCTTGCCAAGTCTTACCTCGGCGCCATGCGAATACCGCCGTCGAGACGGATCGCTTCGGCATTCAGATAGACGTTCTCGACGATGAACACGGCGAGGCGCGCATATTCTTCGGCCATGCCGAGACGTTTCGGGAACGGGACTTGCGCACCCAGCGCGTCCTGCACCTGCGGCGGCATCATTGCGACCATCGGGGTCTTGAAAACGCCGGGCAGGATGGTGTTGACGCGAACCCCGTCGTTCATCAGGTCGCGTGCGATCGGAAGCGCCATGCCAAGAACGCCGCCCTTCGATGCCGAATAAGCCGCCTGTCCGATCTGTCCGTCCTGCGCCGCGACGCTGGCGGTGTTGATGATCACACCGCGCTCCCCATCCTCGTTGAGCGTGTCGGCCTGCACCATTCCGAAGGCCGAGTGCGAGATGCAGCGGAAGGTGCCGACCAGATTGATGCCGACCGCCAGTTCGAACTGGTGCATTGGATATTTCTTGCGTTCGCCGGTCGCCTTGTCCTTGCCGACGGTCTTGACGGCATTGGCGACACCCGCGCAATTCACCAGGATCCGTTCCTGGCCATGCGCTGCGCGGGCCTTGTCGAAGGCGGCGCCCACTTTCTCATCACTGGTGACATCGACTTCGCAGAAGATCCCGCCGATTTCCGCCGCGACCTTTTCGCCGCGCTCGGTATCGCGGTCGAAGATGGCGACCTTCGCGCCCTTGGCTGCCAGGGCCCGCGCAGTCGCTTCGCCGAGGCCTGACGCGCCGCCCGTCACCACGGCCGGGGTTCCATTGATGTCCATGTGATTCTCCTCGTCATTCCCGCAAAAACGGGAGTCCAGCTTTCCCATCGTCTAGAGAGAAAGCCGGACCCCGGATCAAGCCCGGCATGACGATTTGTCGAGGATCAGCGAGCCGGCGCGATGACCGCGCAGGCAATCCGGTCGCCGCTGTTGCCGCTGGGGTCGGTCTTGTAATCGTCCTGGCCGGCATGGATGACCAGCGCGGTGCCGTCAGCATCGGCTAGGTCGGCGACCTTGATTCCCGTCAGGGTCAGGATCTGGTTGAGCGAACCTTCCTCGTTGACCTCGACATTGGGCAGATCGCCCTTGTGCGGGCCATTGGGATTTTCCGTGCCATGCTGCTTGGATTCAGGATTCCAATGGCCTCCTGCCGAGGCGAACTTGGGGCCTTCGCACTTGCCGACGGCGTGAAGGTGAATGCCATGGATTCCGGCCGGCATCGAGGTTCCGGCGAGGCGGAGGATGGCCCCTTCCGGCCCATCGTCGACGGTCACGCTGCCCAACGGGCTGCCGTCGCCGGCGGCAAAGCTGATGGTCTGCGACACCGGCTGCGCTGCGGCTGCGGCATTGCTGGCGTCCGATGCCTGGTCGAGCACATCGTTTTCCATCGTGCTGTTGAGATCCTCGGTGACCGCTTCGTTGCGACTGCACGCGCCGAGCGCGAGGGCAGAGGCGAGCATCAGAATTGGCACGACACGCATGGTTGTTCTCCTGTTGGATTTCGACATCGAAGCCACCCTACCACGCCAATGTCCGGCGCGGCGGACTTATTCGGCGACGATCAGGGCGAGCACCGCGTCGACCGCCACCTGCCCGCCTTCGCGCGCGGACAATTCAAAGACGGTGCCGTCAAACGGCGCCCTCAGGCCATGCTCCATCTTCATGGCTTCAAGCGTCAATAACTTTTGTCCTTTGACAACCTTTTCGCCTTCGGAAACGTCAACACTGGTGACTTTGCCGGGCATCGGCGCCAGGATCGCGCCGTCACCGGCGGCAGCACTGACGCTGCCGCGCGCCGCCAAGGCGAATTCGTGCGCCTGTCCCTGGGTGAACACGACGACCCGCTCATCGTCGCGAAAACCACTGACGTCGGCGATATTGCCATTCTCGGCGAGATCGATCACGCGAAATTGACCGCTTTGCCCTAGGGCGACAGATGCGCTCGGCGCGGCGTTCAGCCGGAAACCGGCGAGGCCCCACTCCTCGGCATCCGGTTCCGCCAAGGCGACGGCGGCGGCACCACGCCAGACAGCCTCGTTCGCCCCCTCGGCGGGGACGAGATCATCGATCTTGCGTGCGATAAACCCGGTATCGATCACAGCATCAACGAAATCATCGTCGAGCAAGGCGTTGAACAGGAAGCCGGCGTTGGTCTTGACCGGCCACACCTCGACCTCGTCGAGGATGGCGGCGAGTTCGTCGATCGCACTTTCCCGGTCTTCGCCCCATGCGACCAATTTGGCGATCATCGGGTCGTAAAAGGGCGAGATCGAATCGCCCTCTTCGACGCCGGTCTCGATGCGCGCCACGAAGTCCGTGTCGTCGTCACCCAGGTCGAAATGGTCGAGCCGACCGACGCTGGGCAAGAAATCGCGCGCCGGATCTTCGGCATAGAGCCGCGCCTCGATGGCGTGGCCGTCGATCGAAAGCTCGTCTTGTGAACAGGGCAGTTTCTCCCCGCTAGCGACACGCAATTGCCATTCGACGAGGTCCTGTCCGGTGATTTCTTCGGTCACCGGATGTTCGACCTGCAGACGGGTGTTCATTTCCATGAACCAGATGCGGTCTGCGCGCAGGCCTTCGCTGGCGTCGGCGATAAATTCGATCGTCCCGGCGCCTTCGTAATCAACGGCTTGGGCCGCGCGAACCGCCGCGCCGCACACCGCAACGCGGGTTTCCTCGTCCATACCCGGAGCGGGCGCTTCCTCGATCACTTTCTGGTGGCGGCGCTGCAGCGAGCAGTCGCGCTCGAACAGATGGACGACGTTGCCGTGACTATCACCGAACACCTGAACTTCGATGTGGCGCGGGCTTTCGATCCATTTTTCGATCAATACGATGTCGTTACCGAAGCTCGACGCCGCCTCGCGCTTGCAGCTTTCCAGCGCGTCGGCGAAATCGTCAGTCGAATCGACTTTGCGCATCCCCTTGCCGCCGCCGCCCGCGACCGCCTTGATCAGCACCGGATAGCCGATCGCATCGGCTTCCTTGGCGAGGCGAGCAGGAGATTGGTCGTCGCCGATGTAGCCCGGCGTGACCGGGACCCCGGCCTTGGTCATCAACGTCTTGGCATGGTCCTTCAGGCCCATCGCGGTGATGCTGGCGGGTTTCGGACCCACCCAGACCAGGCCGGCATCGATCACCGCCTGTGCAAAGTCGGCATTCTCACTGAGGAAGCCATAGCCCGGATGGATCGCTTGAGCGCCACTGTCCTTCGCGGCGGCGATGATCTTCTCACCAACCAGATAGCTTTCGCGCGCCGGAGACGGCCCGATAGTCACCGCTTCGTCAGCCATGCGGGCGTGCAACGCCTGGGCGTCGGCGTCAGAATAGACCGCAACCGTCCGTATCCCCATTTCCCGTGCGGTGCGGATGATGCGGCAGGCGATTTCGCCGCGATTGGCGATGAGAAGGGATGTAATCATTTTGCGCAGCCCGTAGTGCGGGTCGAGAAGGTAATGTTCATGATTTTCCAGGAGCCACGCTCGCGAACGAGGTCGAAATGATCCATCCCGCAACTCGCCAGCTTCCCGCCAAGCTCGACGGTGAATGGCGCCCAGACCATCGCAATGTCGCCGTCGATCGATACGCGGGGATTCTTGATCCGCTCCTTGAACGGACGTTCCGGCGATAGGTTATGAGCGAATTCAGTGAAACTCGACTGCCGAACGCCGGTGAAGCCGCTGGCGAGCGTGCCAACCGCGGTCACCCGGCCGTCCGCATAAACATGGGCCATCAACGCCTTTCCGTCGCCTCGTTCGAATGCGACGAAGGCGGCGTTGACGGGAATGAGGACGGCGGATTGTTCGCTGGATAAGCGCGTCGGCACCGCGCTTTGCGAAGTCGTTGCCTGGGCGACCAGCGCCAAGAGAATGGGAAACATCACATCTACATCCTGAACACGCCGAACGACGGGCGCCCGGGGATTGGGGCGTTAAGGCAGGCGGCGAAGGCCAGACCGAGGACGTCGCGCGTCTGTGCGGGGTCAATGATGCCATCGTCCCACAGCCGTGCGGTCGCGTGCCAAGGATTGCCCTGCGCTTCGTAATCGTCGCGGATCGGCTGCTTGAAGGCCTCGGCCTCGTCCGGTGACCATTTGTCGGCGTCACGGTGGACGGTGGCCAGCACGCTGGCCGCTTGTTCGCCGCCCATCACCGAAATTCGCGCATTGGGCCAGGTAAACAGGAAGCGCGGGCCATAAGCCCTTCCTGCCATGCCGTAATTGCCGGCACCGAAGCTGCCGCCGATCAGGACGGTGACCTTGGGAACGCTTGCCGTGGCAACGGCGGTGACCAGCTTGGCGCCATGCTTGGCAATGCCTTCGGCCTCATATTTTCCGCCGACCATGAAGCCCGAAATGTTCTGCAGGAACAGCAACGGAATGCGGCGCTGGCAGGCCAGTTCGATGAAATGGGCGCCCTTGACCGCGCTCTCGCTGAAAAGCACGCCGTTGTTGGCGAGGATCGCCACCGGCATCCCGTGAATGTGGGCGAAGCCGCAGACCAGCGACGGGCCGTATAGCGCCTTGAATTCGTGAAATTCGCTACCGTCGACGATGCGCGCGATGACTTCGTGAACGTCATAGGGCGCGCGGACGTCCTCAGGAATGATCGCGTAGAGCTCTTCCGGATCGTATTTCGGAGGACGCGGCTCGCGCACTTCGATTCCAGCGCCGTCTTCGCCGCCAAGGTGGGAGACGATGTCGCGGACGATGGTCAGCGCATGTTCGTCATTCTCGGCGAGATGATCGACCACGCCGCTTTTGCGCGCATGAAGGTCGCCGCCGCCGAGATCTTCGGCACTGATTTCTTCCCCCGTCGCCGCTTTGACCAACGGCGGACCGGCCAGGAAGATCGTCCCTTGGTTGCGAACGATGACACTTTCATCGCTCATCGCCGGAACATAGGCCCCGCCAGCGGTGCAGCTGCCCATCACGCAGGCGATTTGCGCAATGCCATTCGACGACATTTGCGCCTGGTTGAAGAAGATCCGGCCGAAATGGTCGCGGTCGGGGAAGACATCGGCCTGGTGCGGCAGATTGGCGCCCCCGCTGTCGACGAGGTAGATGCACGGCAGCCGATTTTCGGTCGCAATCTCCTGGGCGCGAAGATGCTTCTTCACGGTCATCGGATAGTATGTCCCGCCTTTCACCGTCGCGTCGTTGCACACGATCATGCACTGGCGGCCCGACACCCGTCCGATGCCGGCAATCATGCCCGCGCCGGGGACGTCGCCGTCATACAGATCGTTGGCTGCGAGCTGGCCGATTTCGAGGAAAGGCGATCCTGGATCGAGCAGGCGTTCGACGCGATCACGTGGCAATAATTTGCCGCGCGAAACATGCCGTTCACGGCTTTTCTCCGTCCCGCCTTTCGCCGCTTCGGCAACATCGGCGCGGAGCTTTTGCGCGAGTGCGCGATTGTGGGTGGCGCGGGCTTTCGCCTCGTCACTGTCGAAGTCGATGCGGCTGTCGAGGGTCGGTGCGCTCATGCCCACCTCGCTAGCGTCTGGGGCGCCGCTTGCCTAGCTGTCGCGGCCTTATTGCGGCCGGTCGGCACGCGCCTTGACGTAAGCAATGACGGCGGCGCGCTCGGTTGGCGTCAGAAATCCGAAATGCCCTTTCCCGACGAGCGTCATCAATCCAAGATCGGCACGCGTCTTGCCCGTCCCGCTCGTCAGCAACTCGGCGAGCTCGGCATTCGAATAGGTGCCTGCGATATCCAGATCGGGGGTCGACACGCCCGGAATGAAGTCGGGCACGCCGGTAAGGTCCGGACCATGGCATTCCGCACATGTCGCGCCAGCGATGTAACGGCCCAAGGCGTGCTCGACGCCAAGATCGACGGGTTGCTTCTGACGATAGTCGGCCACGTAATCGGCAACGGGCTTGAAGTCCCCCTTTGCGATGGCCGCTTTACCGGCTGCGGTGAATGCCGGCGGCGGCGTCGGCTTTCCAGAGGCTGGAACGGTGCGCAGGAATGCGATCAGTGCGGCCATGTCCGGTGCGCTCAACCGCTGCAACACTTCCGACGGCATGATCCACATATCGCCGCGTAACGGATGCTTTCCGGTGCGCAGCAATGCTTCCAGCTGGTCGTCGCTCAACGTGGGAATGACGCGGGTTAGGTTTGACGCATACAGCCTGCCCAGTTCCGGCGAATCATCGTTGAACCATTGTCCTTCCATGGTCGGGGTATGGCACCCGCGGCAACCCAGGACATGAGTCAGCCGGTCGCCATGGCGAAGGATGGCTCGCGGGTCGCTCGACGCTGCACCTTCAAACGTCAACGCAGCCGCCACTGCCGGCGGTTTCGACTCTTCGGATTTTGAGTTGCACGCCGACAGGCTGGCAATGACCAGCAGGATGCTAAAGCTGCGCATGGAACCCCTCCACTGCAGAAGATGAACGCCTATCACGATTCGGAGGCGGAATGAAGTTTGCCAGCTGTCGCGTGAACGAGGCGCCGATTTGTGCTAAAGGGTGTCGACGCAAACAGATCGACGGAAGGGCGCCATGACCTATTGGAAGCTCAACGGTCGTCAGCTGGTGAACTGCAGCTGCGATTATGGTTGCAATTGTCAATTTGGCGGGCTCCCGGACAAGGGCCATTGCTATGCGGTCTTCGGAATGAAAATCGACGAAGGTCATCACGGCGATATCGACCTTTCGGACCTCAAGATCGGCGCGGTGTTTAAATGGCCAGGACCGATCCATGAGGGCCACGGCGAATGTGTCGCTTTCGTCGATGAAAATGCCGACGAAGCGCAGCGCGGCGCGTTGCTGGCGATCATGACCGGCGCCGATACCGATCCGATGGCGACCATGTTCGCCGTGTTCGCTTCGACCGTTGAAACGATGCACGAACCGATGTTCGTGCCGATCGAATTTGCCGTCGACGTCGAGGGACGAAAGGGCAAAATGATCATTCCCGGGCATGTCGAAATGGAGGGTGAACCGATCAGGAGCCCGGTCGACGGCCGCGAAATCCGGGCTCGGATCCACATCCCGGATGGCTTCGAATATGAATTTGCCGACATTGGCTCGGCGTCGAGTACGTCCACCACGCCCGTCCCCGTCGAATTGTCCAACAGCTACGGCCAATTCGCCAATCTGAACCTGGATAGCCACGGGGTCGTCCACGCCTGATGCCAGCACCGTCGGAGGCCGTCTTTCGGCGTCATCGATTGGTGACCATCCTCGGGCTGGCGATTCTCGCCGGACTTTCCTGGGCCTGGCTTTTTGCCGGGGCGGGAATGGGGATAAGCCCTCAGGCGGATTTTGCGATATTTGCGCACCGCACATCGGGAATGGCGATGGGCGCGCCATGGGATGCGCCGCGCCTGTTGTTCATTTTTTCGATGTGGTTCGTGATGATGGTGGCAATGATGGTCCCCGCCGCCGCGCCGGTCGTTCTGCTGTACGGACGTGCTGCCGCTAGCGACTCCGGTCGTTCACCGTCAACTGGCCGGTTCCTCGCCGGTTATCTGATATCATGGGCGCTGTTTTCTATCGTGGTCGTCCTGCTCCAAATGGCCTTGGAAACCGCAGGTTTCATGACGGCGCTGGGAATGACGCTGACGAGCCGGTGGATTGTAGGCGGCTTGCTAATCGCGGCCGGTCTCTATCAACTCAGCGCAGTGAAAAACGCGTGCCTGTCGCATTGCCAAAATCCCGCCGAATTCATCGCCCGCCACCATCGCTCCGGCCCTTTGACGATAGGCCTCATCCACGGCAGCTATTGCGTCGGTTGCTGCTGGTTACTGATGGCGTTGCTGTTCGTCGGCGGAATCATGAATCTGGCGTGGATTGCCGTGCTGACGATGGTCGTCGCGGCCGAGAAACTGCTGCCCAACGGACGCGCAATCGCACGCGTCGGTGGCATGTTGTTTCTCGTCTGGGGCGCAGCGATCCTGGTGGCGGGTTAGGCGCCGATCAGTTCGCGCCCGATCAGCATGCGGCGAATTTCGTTCGTCCCGGCACCGATGTCGAGCAACTTCGCATCGCGCCAATAGCGTTCGACCGGCCAGTCCTTG
>JBDTMR010000056.1:0-10319 GCA_039934175.1 Sphingomicrobium sp. | reverse complement strand
TCGAACCCGAATGGCATTTCTTTCCCGGTCCCGGGCAACGACGACGCCAGCCGTGCGATCCGCCTGTATTGCGATGCGATCGCCAATGCAGCGATGGCCGGCAAGTCGGGCAACGCCGCATCACGCGGTGAAGATATTGGCGCAATGGCCGAGCCGCCGGTGGAAGCCGCGCTCGAAGCCTAAGCACCTGCGAACGTTTTGGGGGACGCGTCGCGGGGTCGAAATCCGCGATGCGTCCCGTATTTTTTGATAATCGGAAGGATGTACTATGGCTGAGATCACTGCAGCTGCGGTCAAGGAGCTGCGCGAGCGCACGAGCGCCGGCATGATGGATTGCAAGAAGGCGCTGTCCGAAACCGAGGGCGACATGGAAGCCGCCGTCGATTGGCTCCGCGCCAAGGGCCTGTCGGCTGCTGCCAAGAAGGCCGGTCGCACAGCCGCCGAAGGTCTGGTCGGGGTTGCCGTCGAAGGCACCAAGGGCGCGGCCGTCGAAGTGAACTCCGAAACCGACTTCGTCGCCAAGAACGAGCAGTTCCAGGAATTCGTTCGCGAAGTGTCGAAGCTGGCCTTGTCGGTCGACGGCGATGTCGAAGCGCTCAAGAGTTCGTCCTTCCCGGGCGGCGGCAGCGTCCAGGAAAAGCTCACCGAGAACATCGCCACCATCGGCGAAAATCAGTCGCTTCGCCGTACCACCGTGCTCGAAGTCAGCGAAGGTGCCGTGGTCAGCTACGTGCACAATGCCGCTGCACCAAACATGGGCAAGATCGGCGTTCTGGTCGCGCTCGAAGGTTCGGCTCCGACCGACGTCATCCAGGGACTCGGCAAGCAGTTGGCGATGCACATTGCCGCGGCCAACCCGCTGGCGCTCGAAGCCGAAGACCTCGACCCTGCGCTGCTGGAACGCGAGCGCGCGATTGCGGTCGAAAAAGCGAATGAAAGCGGCAAGCCCGCCAACATCGTCGAAAAGATGGTCGACGGCACGATGGCGAAATTCGCCAAGGAAAATGCATTGGTCAGCCAGTTATTCGTGATGGACAACAAGACCCCGGTTGCCGACGTCGTCGCGCAGGCCGCCAAGGATGCCGGTGGAACAATTGCCCTCAAGGGCTTTGTGCGCTTCCAGCTTGGCGAAGGCATCGAGAAAGCGGAAAGCGATTTCGCGGCGGAAGTCGCGGCTGCTGCCGGCGTCAAGAAGGACGAGCCGGTCGCCTAAAGACCCTTGCCGCCAGCAAAGGCGGTTGGCAGAGGGGCGGGTGCGCCGTAAGAGCGCATCCGCCCCTTCGCTTGTCCGGCGAACGCGAAACGAGAGAGGATTGACCCGCCCATGAGCCGCCCAAGCTTCCATCGCATCCTGCTGAAGCTGTCGGGCGAGGCGCTGATGGGGCCGGGCCAGTTCGGGATCGATCCCGATACTGTCGCCAACATGGCCGCCGAAGTGAAGGCCGCCAAGGAACAGGGCCTGGAAATCTGCCTCGTCATTGGCGGCGGCAATATTTTCCGTGGCATGGCCGGCGCCGCCAAGGGCATGGACCGCGCCCAGGCCGACTATATGGGCATGCTTGCCACCGTTATGAATGCGCTCGCCGTTCAGAACGCGCTCGAGCAGATGAGTGTCGAGACGCGTGTCCAGTCGGCCATCAAGATGGACCAGGTCTGCGAACCGGTCATCCGTCGCCGGGCCGAGCGCCACCTTGCCAAAGGAAGAGTCGTCATTTTTGCAGCCGGGGTCGGAAGCCCGTATTTCACCACCGATACCGGTGCCGCGTTGCGCGCAGCGGAAATGAAGTGCGATGCGCTGATGAAAGGCACCAGTGTCGACGGTGTTTACGACAGCGACCCGAAAAAGAATAAGGCTGCCAAGCGCTACGACACGATCGGATTCGACCGGGTGCTTGCAGATGATCTCAAGGTTATGGACGCTGCCGCCGTGGCGCTATGCCGCGACAACGATATCCCGATCGTCGTCTTCAACATCCGCGAGCCTGGCAATCTGGCCAAGGTGCTGGCGGGCGAGGGCGTTGCGACGATCGTCAAAAACAAGGAGTGAGAGACGATGCCGACTTATGACAAGGCCGATATCCAGCGCCGAATGCAAGGCGCGGTTGAAGCACTGAAGCACGATCTGGTCGGACTTCGCACCGGACGTGCTTCGACGGCGTTGCTCGATCCCGTCAATGTCGAGGTTTACGGCGCGCACATGCCATTGAACCAGGTCGCGACCGTTTCTGTACCTGAACCAAGGCTGATTACGGTTCAGGTTTGGGACAAGGCAAACATCGGCCCGACGGAGAAGGCGATTCGTTCGGCCGGGTTGGGGCTTAATCCCGTCACCGACGGCCAGTTGATCCGGCTTCCGATCCCTGATCTGACGGAGGAACGCCGCAAGGAACTGGCCAAGCTGGTCGGTCAATATGCCGAAAAGGCGCGAATTGCGGTTCGGAACGTACGCCGCGACGGCATGGATGCGCTGAAGACCGACGAGAAGAAAAAGGACATCAGCGAGGATGACCGCAAGCGGCTGGATGCAGAAGTCCAGAAACTGACCGACGACACGATCAAGGACATTGATGCATCGGCCCATTCGAAAGAACAGGAAATCCTGGGCAAGTGACCGTTCGCCCCGCCGTCATGGAGGGGGAGGAGCCGGTGTCCGCTAGCGGCGCGCCGGGATCCGTCCCGCGCCACATCGCGATCATCATGGACGGCAACGGGCGCTGGGCCGCGAGCCGCGGCCTGCCGCGATCGGCCGGTCATCGTGCGGGTGCCGAAGCCGTACGCAAGACGCTTCGCGCTGCGGTCGACGAAGGGGTCGAAGTCCTCACGCTCTACGCCTTCTCATCGGAAAATTGGCGGCGATCGGAAGAAGAGGTCACCGACCTCAAGGGATTGTTGCTCTATTATGTCGAGAAGGAACTCGACACGATCCACCAGGAAGGTGTCCGCCTCAAACTGATCGGCGAGCCTGGCGCATTCGGGCCGGCGTTGTCTGCTCGCCTTGCGGCCGCGGTGGAGAAGACCCGCGACAACAACAAATTGACCTTGGTAGTCGCGCTCAATTACGGTTCGCGGGCGGAAATGATCGCTGCAACGCGAACTTTGGCCGCCAAGGCCGCCAGCGGTGAAATCTCTCCGGAGGCAATCGATGAGGCCGCCCTCGATGGCGCGATGCAGACCGCCGGACTACCGCCTCTCGACCTGTTGATCCGTACCTCGGGCGAGGTGCGCCTGAGCAATTTCCTGCTGTGGCAGGCGGCCTATGCCGAATTGATGTTCCTCGACGTTTTGTGGCCGGATTTCGACAGCGAGCATTTCCGCCGCGCGCTGGCCGACTTCGCCGGACGTCAACGCAGGTTTGGCGGGCGATGAGCGATCTTGCCAGCCGCACGCTGACGGGCATCGTCATGATCGCAGTCGCGCTGGGCGCGGCCTATCTTGGTGGCTATTTCTTCGCCGTCCTTGCCGCCAGCGTGGCGGTGGTCATTTATTACGAGTGGCGACGAATGGCGAAGGGCTGGGGCTTCGGCTGGCAGGTCGGCGGCTTCATCTATGCGTTGATCCCGGCGCTCGCGTTGCTCTGGATCCGCGATCGCGCACCGCAGGGTTTCGAACTGCTGATCTGGGTGTTCATCGTGATCTGGGCGACCGACATCGGCGCTTATTTCGCCGGTCGCGCAATCGGCGGCCCCAAGCTGGCCCCGTCGATCAGTCCCAACAAGACCATCGCCGGTCTCGTCGGTGGCGCACTGAGCGCTGCGCTGGCGGGATGGGCATGGATCGAATTCACGGCGCTTCCGCTCTCGCTTGCTTTTCTTGCCCCGATCTTTGCGATCGCAGCGCAGGGCGGCGATCTTTTCGAAAGCTGGATGAAGCGGCAAGCAGGGGTCAAGGATAGCGGTAGTTGGCTGCCCGGCCATGGCGGCGCGATGGACCGCCTCGATGGCTTGGTCGTCGTTGCGTCGTTGACCGCGGCGGTCCAGTTGGTGGGGTGGCTGGCATGAAGAAGGTCGCCATACTCGGTGCGACGGGATCGGTCGGCACTTCGACGCTCGACCTGATCGAACGCGAGCCCCAGCGGTATCAAGTGACGGCGCTGACCGCCGCAAGCAATGTCGATGCGCTCGCCGCGGCCGCACGGCGTACGAATGCGGCGCTTGCCGTTATCGCCGACGATACGAAGCTCGGTGCGCTGAAAGCGGCATTGTCGGGCAGTGGCTGCCGGGCTGCTGCCGGCAACGAGGCGCTTCGCGAAGCGGCGGCGGGCGATGCCGACTGGGTGATGGCGGCAATCGTCGGCTGTGCCGGGCTTGGGCCGGTCATGGCGGCCGTCGAAGCAGGAAAGACGGTCGCGCTGGCCAACAAGGAGGCATTGGTGACCGCAGGCGCGCTGATGACTCGGGCAGCGCGTTCGCATGGGGCTCGAATCCTACCTGTCGACAGCGAACATAATGCGATATTTCAATGTCTTGACAGCGAAGATTGCAATCACGTTGCAAGACTGATCCTGACCGCAAGCGGCGGGCCGTTCCGCACATGGGAAAAAGCGCGCATGGATTCGGCAACGCCCGAACAAGCGGTGGCACACCCCAATTGGTCGATGGGCGCAAAGATCAGCGTCGATAGCGCGTCGATGATGAACAAGGGGCTGGAACTGATCGAAGCGCATCATCTGTTCGGGCTTCCCAGCGAGCGGATCGACATCATGGTGCATCCCCAGTCGGTGATCCATTCTATGGTCGAATATATCGACGGTTCGACGCTGGCGCAGATGGGATCGCCCGACATGCGAATCCCGATTGCGCATACCCTTGCCTATCCGGAGCGTATTGCCACCGGAGCCGAGCCGCTGGACCTCGTCAAGATCGGTCAGTTGACCTTCGAGGCACCCGATGCCGAGCGCTTCCCGGCGCTCCGTTTGGCGCGAACCGCACTGGAAGAAGGGGGCAGCGCGTCGGTCGTGCTCAATGCCGCCAACGAAATCGCGGTCGCCGCCTTCCTCGACCGGCAGATTGCCTTTGGTGATATCACGCGCCTGGTGGAGGATGCCCTCAGCCGCCGAACCGCAGGCGCACCGCAATCGATTGACGACGTCGTTGCCATCGACGCCGATGTCCGCCGCGAAACATTTGGCGCGCTTGAAGGGCTTGCTGCCTGATGCTCGCCCAGCCTCCCGCATGGTTCATCCTGCTGGCATTCATTGCGGCGATCGGGCCGCTGGTGATTATCCATGAGCTTGGTCATTATTGGGTCGCGCGCATGTTCAGGGTCGGCGCTGACCAGTTTTCGATGGGGTTCGGCCGCGAGATTGCCGGCTGGACCGATAAACGAGGCACGCGCTGGCGGGTCGGCTGGCTGCCGCTTGGTGGCTACGTCAAATTCGTCGGCGATACCGATCCGACCTCGCTGGAGCATGGCAATGCTCAGCCGAGCACCGCAAAGGGCGAGAGCTTCCAATCGCGGCCGCCGTGGCAACGGTTCCTGATCATCCTTGCCGGGCCGGTCGCCAACTTCCTGCTCGCGATTGCGATATTCGCGACCTTCTTCGCGATCCTCGGGATGCCCCGGACGTCGAGCGAAGTGACCGCGATCATGCCGGGCGGTCCGGCGGCAACGGCAGGAATCCGGATCGGCGACCGCATCACCTCGATCGACAATCGCGACACATCGACGTTCGAAAGCGTCACCCAGGTCGTCGCCATGCGACCGGGCACGCCGGTGGCGATCAATTTCGTTCGCGACGGAAGCCAACGGACGGTCCGAGTTTCGCTGGCATCCGTTATCGAAAAGGATCGTTTTGGCCAGGAATTCCGGATCGGTCGCCTGGGAATTTACGGATCGAAACGCGAATTCGTCGACATTTCGCCAATTGCGGCGATCGGTGCCGGCACGGACTCGACACTTCGGCTGATCGTCGCGACTTATGACGGGATTAGGCAACTCGTCTCGGGCAAGCGCGACCTCAAGGAACTGGGTGGCCCGTTGCGGATGGCGCAGATGGCCGGACAGCAGGCCTCGCTCGGGTTGATCGACTTCGTTT
This sequence comes from Sphingomicrobium sp., assembly GCA_039934175.1. Lineage (GTDB taxonomy): Bacteria > Pseudomonadota > Alphaproteobacteria > Sphingomonadales > Sphingomonadaceae > Sphingomicrobium. The sequence goes on along the minus strand of JBDTMR010000056.1, from coordinate 4,285 downwards.
CGATGCTCGCGTTCTTCTCCATAAATCTAGGGTTCATCAACCTATTGCCAATTCCTGTCCTCGATGGCGGACATCTGGTGCTCACTTCGATCGAAGCGATCCGGCGCAAGCCGGTTAGCGAACGGGCGATGGAATGGGCATTTCGCGGCGGCCTGGCGTTCTTGCTGGCACTGATGTTGGTCGCAACGTTCAATGATCTTGGCGCTTTTGGCTTGTGGGATCGCGTTGGACGCTTGATTGGATGAGGCCGTTGGGGCAGGGCTTCTTGGACTTTATTCTTCGCGACGCGGCATTGACCGTCGTCGGACAGCAGCAGAGGGCGGGAACGCGTGACTTCAGGCAGTAAAGCAGTTCGCAGGCGCGCAAGCGCATGGCTTATGGTCGGCACCATTTTGGGCGGATCTTCGGCCGTCGTGCAGGCACAGGACGTCCAGGCCGCGCCGGCGGCTGAACCGACTCTCGTAGCGGCCCAGGCAACCACCGGAACGATCCGTTCGATTTCGGTTCGCGGGGCAGAGCGCCTCGAACCGGCGACGGTCATCGCTTATTCCAACCTTCAGCCGGGTCAGACATATTCGGCGGAATCGCTCGATGCGGCGCTAAAGGATCTCTACGCGACCGAATTGTTCGCGGACGTCGTGATCAGCGGCGCCGAGACCGGCGTGCTGACCATTACGGTCAAGGAAAATCCGGTCATCAACCGCATCGTGCTGGAAGGCAACAAGCGGCTGAAGGACGACAAGATCAATCCCGAAATCCGCCTTGCACCGCGTCAGATCTTCACGCGATCGAAGGTCCGCAGCGACGTCGACCGGATCATCGAACTGTACAAGCGCCAGGGCCGCTTTGCAGCCACCGTGGAGCCCAAGGTCGTCCAGCTCGACCAGAACCGCGTCGACCTGGTCTTCGAAATCAATGAAGGCCCGGTCTCGAAGGTCCAGGCGATCAATATTGTCGGCAACGAGCAATATGACGACGGCCGCCTGCGCAAGGAGATGTTCACGCGCGAATCCGGCGGACTGCTCGGCATTTTCCGGTCGAACGACAGCTACGATCCCGACCGTCTTGCCGCCGACCAACAGAAGCTGCGTGCCTTCTATCTGACAGAAGGATATGCCGACTTCCGTGTCGTCTCGGCGCTTGCCGAATTGACGCCGGACCGCAGGGATTTCGTGATCACTTATGTGGTTGAGGAGGGCCCGCGCTACAAATTTGGGACCGTCGACGTCGAAAGCGATCTTCGCGATCTGTCGAAGGAAAAGCTGCAGCCGTTCGTGTTCATCAAGCCAGGCCAGAATTTCAACGCAAAGGCGGTCGAAGACGTCGTGACCGCATTGAATGAAGTTGCGGGCGCCCAGGGTTACGCCTTTGCCGATATCGCGCCGGCCTACGACCGCGATGTCGAAAAGCTGGAAATGAACCTGCTGTTCCGGGTGAAGCAGAGCGAGCGTGTCTATGTCGAGCGGATCGACATCAACGGCAATACCGTGACGCGCGACAAGGTTATTCGACGCGAATTCCGGATTAACGAAGGCGACGCCTTCAATGCGGTCAAGATCAAGCGCTCGCAGGATCGCATCGCTTCGCTGGGCTATTTCCAGGAAGACCTGGAAATCAAGCAAAGCCAGGGGTCGGGTCCTGACCGCGTTGTCCTGACTGCCGACCTGCAGGAAAAGTCGACCGGCGAACTTCAGCTTTCGGCGGGATATTCGAGCATCGAGAAATTCATCATCTCGGCGAATATTGCTCAGCGCAACTTCATGGGCAAAGGCCAGGAAGTGAACGCGGGCGTCAACTGGTCGCGTTATTCGCGGTCGGTGTCGGTCGGATTTACCGAGCCCTATCTGTTCGACAAGAACGTGTTGCTCGGCGGCGAAATCTATCGCCGCGATTACAACAGCTTCAGCAACACCGGCAACGGATCGCGCCGCAACACCTATTCACAGGTCAGTACAGGGGCAGGGCTTCGTCTGGGCTTCCCGATCACGGAATTCTTCAGCGCAGCGGGGCGCTATTCGATCGTCAACGACAATCTGACGCTCGATGAGGGGACGTTCTATACCGATCCTGATGGAACGGGACCGCTTCCTCGAACCTGCGACCCGCTTAAAGCGGGACGTTATCTCTGCGATGAAATCGGCAAGCGCTGGACGTCTCTGGTGGGTTATTCGCTGATATACGACAGCCGCAACGGACTCCGTGCCACGCGCGGTCAGCGAGTCGTGTTCAGTCAGGATTTCGCAGGGCTCGGCGGCGACGTGAAATACGCCCGCACGCGCGTCGACGCGACGAAATATATCCGCCTGCCGAAGAGCTTCCTGCTCTCGCTGCATGCCGAGGGCGGTTATATTCATCCGCTCCAATCCTCGCCGGGAGAAGGACGTGATGCGATCCGCCTGACAGACCGGTTCTTCGGCGGCCAGATGCGCGGCTTCGACATACGCGGTATCGGCCCACGTATTTCGCGGCAGTCCTATGATACCGACGGCAATCTCTTGCCCGTCGACAAGGGCAAGCAGGTGACGGATGCGCTTGGCGGACGCGCATATTATCTTGCCAGGGCTGAGGTCGAAATTCCGGTAAGTGCCAATATCCGAAGCTTGGGACTTCGCCCGTCGGCTTTTATCGACATCGGGTCGGTCTGGGGCGTCAAGAAGCCCAATCTGACCGATTTGCTTGGTGTTTGTAACCCAGTCGTCGGTACCGACCCAGTGATCTTTCTTGAACCCGGCCAGTCCTGCCCGGCCACCGGATATTTCCTGACGCCGGGCTTCAAGGAATCCTTCACCGGGAATTCGCCGAAGCCGCGCCTCTCGATCGGCGTCGGTGTTAACTGGCAGTCTCCTTTCGGTCCCTTGCGGATTGATATCGCCAAGGCCCTGCTCAAGCAGGAAGGCGACCAGACCAAACTCTTCTCCTTTAACGTAGGAACCCAATTCTGATGCGTAAGATACTGATCTCGCTGGCAACGGCCGGCACACTTGCACTCGTTTCCACCCCCGCGTTCGCACAGAAAGGCGGAGTATTGGTCGTCGACGTCGACAAGATCCTGAACGACTGCACGGCCTGCAAGGCGGCGTCGACTCAGCTGCAGAGCCAGGTCAACCAGCTTCGCCAGCGTCAGCAGCAGCTCGAAACCCAGCTGAAGCCGGAGGCCGAGGCGTTGCAGAAGGCCGGTGCCGCGCTCAACGGCAAGCAGCCAGATGCCGCGCTTCAGACCCGCGCTCAAGCGTTCCGGACCAAGCAGCAGCAGGCCCAGACCGAATTGCAAAATCGCGAAACCGCACTGCAGTCGACCCAAGCACATGTCCAGCAGCAGATCGGCGCTCGCGTCGTCCTGATCTCGGAACAGTCACGTGCGCGTCGCCAGGCCGCCGCCGTCATCTCGAAGAACTCGTTGATGGCGGCCGATCCTGCTGCCGACATCACGGCCGAGGTCTTGGCCGCGCTCAATTCGCAGCTTCCTTCGGTCAGCGTCACGCCGATGCCGCAGCAGGCGCAACAGGGCCAGCCGCAGGGTCGGTGAGCGACAAATTGAATAAGCCCGACGCCGTCATCGGCCCGCTCGACATCAAGCGGGTGATGGCGGCGTTGCCGCATCGCTTCCCGATGCTGCTGGTCGACCGTGTTGAGCGCCTTGAAAAAGACGTCTCGATCAGCGCGATCAAGGCGGTGACGATGAACGAGGGCTTCTTCCAGGGTCACTTCCCGGGACGACCGATCATGCCGGGGGTGTTGATCGTCGAAGCCTTGGCGCAGGCTGCCGGTGTCCTTGCCGTCGAAAGCCTTGATCTGGCGGGGTCGGGCAAACTCGTTTACTTCATGGCGATCGAGGGCGCTAAATTTCGCGCACCGGTAGAGCCGGGGTGCCTGCTGAATCTCGAGGTCGAGTTCGTCCAGAAGCGCAGCAGCGTGTGCAAGTTTGCCGGCAAGGCGCTCGTCAACGGCAAGCTGGCGGCAGAAGCCAGTTTCACGGCGATGATTGCGGACCCGCCGAGCGACTAGCGAAGTGACGAGACTTCGCTGCGCTTGATTCGAAACACCTTCTCAAAATCGCTCGAATTCAGGAACTTGTCGGGCGATCCGTCGAATGCAATTGACCCATCGTAGAGCGCGATCAGGCGATCGAATTCCCTCGCCAGCGCCAAGTCGTGGATTGACACGACGGAGCAACGATCCACCTGTTGCAACTCGGCCCGAATGATCTGGCACAATCGCTTGACCCAATAAGGGTCGAGGTTGGAAAACGGCTCATCGAGAAGCATGACTTTCGGGGAAGTGGCGA
>JBDTMR010000055.1:0-10365 GCA_039934175.1 Sphingomicrobium sp. | reverse complement strand
GGCAATGCTCGATCGCTACGACATGCAGGCGGTCGGAGTGAAAGCGCAGCGCGATCCGCTTGCACGGCGGGTCATTCTTTCCGGTCCTGGCGACAATTTCCAGCGAGCGGAAATGGTGCGTTATACGGAGCGGCTCGATGGGGTCGGCGAAGCGCGCTGGTCGCGGTCGAAAGGCTATTTCACGCACCCGCTGCCATTACTGATCGAGGCGTTGTTCCTGAGCCTTTGCTCCTTCGCGGTCGGGCTGGTGGCCGCTTACGGCCTGTTCGCCCGTAAGGAGAATGGGTCATGATGCTGATGATCGGGATATATTGGCCCGTCGTTATCACGGGACTGGCAATTGGGCTGCTTTCAGGCATGCTCGCATTTCGCGGTTGGAGGCGGAGGAAGGCCAAATGAGCAACGTCGATATAAGTGTCATTCTCGCCGTCGTCGGTGCGATGGTTTTGTTGCTGCTGCTCTTTTTATTGGTGCGGCCGAAACAGAAGGTCCGCCTCAGCGAAAGTGATATCCGACGTCCTCACATGGTCTCATCCGATCCTGTTGAACGATCGACGCTCGGGATCGTAACGACGGAGCGAGGAAAGATCGGGGTCCACGCCAAAGATGCCACACACAGTGGGCCAGCTGACGATTTGACAATCTTGAAAGGAGTAGGGCCCAAGCTCGCCGGACTTCTCGCCGCGCAAGGCCTGACGCGTTTCGATCAGGTAGCTTCCCTGAGTCCAGGACAATTGTCGGCTCTCAACGAGAGTCTGGGTGCCTTCCGCGGCCGCTTGGAGCGAGATTGTGTAGTCGAACAAGCCGACTTTCTCGCACGCGGCGACCGCGATGGGTTCGAACAGAAGTTCGGAAAGCTCTGACGCTCAGGCGCCGATCAAAACCTCCGTACCAACCTGGGTTTCACGGAAGAGCTTGGCAGCGAATTTCTCCGGCAAGCGCACACAGCCATGGGAGGCGGGCCGACCCGGGTTGAAGCCTGCGTGCAGCGCGATACCATAATCGTCGAGCCGCTGCATGAAGGGCATCGGGGCATTGTTGTATGTCCGCGAACGATGCATCGGCTTCTTCTGCAAGATCGGAAAGATTCCGGTCGGTGTGTCCTTACCGGGTTTGCCGCTCGATACCGTCGAAACCGCTATCAACTCAGTGCCCCTGTAAAAATAGGCCATCTGTTCGTCGAGCGACACGATCACGCGCGGTTCGCCGCTCACGTCGGCATCGGCGTCCCACAGATACTGGCCGGGCTTTAATTCCTTATCACCCCACTTTTGAATCATATCCAGATGAGCGTGATCGGCGGCACGTGCTGCAGCCATCTTGGCTTCAGGGGTTTCGATCCAGGTCTGCGCGAATGTCGGAGCGGCGAGCGCAAGCATTCCCGACGCCGCCAGCGCAAGTGCTAGCTTCCTCATGATGAATTCCGTTTGCTGTTGTTCGTTTCACAGCATCAAATCGTCATGGCTAACGGAAGTTCCAATCGGTTTTACTTCAGGACCTAGTGGAGCGCCCTATCGCTAACGGCAAAAGAAAAGGCCCGCCGGATTTCTCCAGCGGGCCCAATCTTGGTTCGAATGACTGGCGAGCCAGTCAGTCCGTCACTGCTTAACCGCGCTCCGGTTCCGGCGGCGGCGGCGGCGGCGGTGGCGGCGGCGGGCAAGCCTCGGTCGCCAGGATCACCGACCCATCCGGGCACGTCTGCGTCTCGGGCGGAGGCGGAGGCGGTGGCGGGGGCGGCGGCGGCGGCGGAGGCGGCGGTGCCGGGGTGTAGAAATTGTAAACGAGGCTCAGCAGGAGGCTGTGCGAACGGAAACGACCGTCGAAGTTCTCCGAGAAAGTGCCGTCGTTGAAGCCTTCGAAGTCGAGCTTGGAGACGTTGAAGAAACGGTACTTGAGGCCGAGGTCGATGTTCGGCGTGATCGACTTGCGAATGCCCGCAATGATCTGCCAAGCGATCGAACCGTCGCTTTCGCTGAATCCGACGCCCGGAAGTCCGGCAACCGAATCGACGTTGTACTTGACGCGAGCCCAACCGGCACCGGCACCGAGGTAGCCGCTCCAGCCGTCTTCGTCGCCGAAGTCGAACAGGACGTTGCCCATGAGCGAGAGAACGCTGACCTTGCCGTCAACATCGTACGGCGCAGTCGGGTTGTTGGTGAAGATGTAGTTCGTGTCGATCTGGACTTCGTCGAGCGACGCGCGCTTGTAGCCGAGTTCGGCTTCAGCCCGGACGACACCGAAATCATACCCCGCGATCAGGTCGACGTCGAAGCCAACCTTGTGATCGATGGTGAGAGCGTCGGCAACGTCAGTGATCGTTCCGTTCGGTCCATCATAGTTATAGTCGAGATTCGTGTCCTCAACCAGCATCAGGCCGCCTTCAATGCCGACATAAGTCGACTTGTCGCGGGCCAAGGCCGGCGAGGTCAGCGCAGCGGCTGCCACAGCGGCAAGCAAGTAATTACGCATGCGGACTCCCCTTATTTGCACCAGGAATGGTGCGGATCCGACGCCTCCTATACCGCAAAGTTTCTGGATAGGAACGGCCCCGAAGCTTTTTCAGAAGGTGGCGTTGCAAGTTTGACACACATGGCCGCGGACTGAAAAATCGTGTTCAGCCAGCCTCGTCGCCCGACTTCACGCGTTTCTTTCGACTGGCCAATAGTTTGTCGATTTTCCGGCCATCCATATCGACGATCTCGAAGCGCCAGTTCTCATATGCAAAAGTCTCTCCCGTCTCGGGAAGATGACGCAAAATCTCCAAGGCAAAGCCTGCGACCGTGGAGAAATCTCGTTCGGCCGGCAGCCCGATTCCTAACTGGTCTTCCAGAATATCGGCGTTGGCCGCGCCCGACACCAGCCAGCTGCCATCTTCGCGTTCGACAAAGGGTGGGTCCTCGTCGAATTCCATATCGTTGGCGAATGCCCCTGCCAACGCTGCGAGAATCGACCCAGGGGTCACTATCCCGTCGAGGTGGCCATATTCATCGTGAACAAGCGCCAGTGGAACCTCGGCAGCGCGAAGCACTGCGATGGCGTCCATCGCGTCCATGACATCGGGAATGATAGGGGCGGACTTCGCCATCGCCTCAAGGTTGAGGTCGCGTCCGTCGAGGATCGCGAGCAGGAGCTCCCTAGTCGAAACGACCCCGACGATTTCTTCGACCGATCCGCGCGCGACCGGAATTCGGCTGTGGGGCGTTTCCTTCAATGCCTCGCGAATTTCGTCCCGGGTCGAGGAAATGTCGATCCAGTCAATTTCGGTGCGCGGGGTCATCACCTCGCGAACCGGCCGGTCGGCCAGGCGGACGATGCCGGAAATAATGGCGCGCTCATTTTCCTCGAGCACGCCCGACGTATGTGCTTCGGCAACCACCAGGTGAAGCTCTTCGGCGGTGACGACATTCTTGCTTTCGCGCTCGAGCCCGAGAAGTTTGAAGATCCCGGCACTGGTCAAATCGAGCAGCCAGCCGAACGGTGCCGTTACCTTCGAAAGCACGATCATCGGCCGCGCCATCAAGGCGGCAATAGTTTCCGGTGTCCGAAGCGCGAATTGCTTCGGGACCAATTCGCCGATGATCAAGCTTGCATAGGTCGTCATCACAATGACCAGTCCGAACCCGAGCGTGCCCGCAGTGTCGGCCGGAACGCCAAGCAACGCCAGACGCTGACCGACCGGGGCGCCAAGGCTGGCACCCGAATATGCGCCGGCCAGGATTCCGATCAGGGTGATGCCAATCTGGACGGTGGAGAGAAAGCGGCCAGGCTCCGATGCCAGCTTCAAGGCGGCTCGCGCCCCCTTGCTTCCCGCCTTGGCCATCGCCTTCAGGCGCGCCTCGCGTGCGGACACGATCGCCAGCTCGCTCATCGCGAACACGCCGTTGAGCGCGACCAGAGCAAGGATCAGGACGACGTCGAGCCAGGGAAAGGGGAGCAGATGTTCGCTCATTATTGTTGGCACCTCTAGCGCCAACCGCGGCCTACCGACAAGCGTCTCGCCAATGGCTGCGACAGGAACTTTCGAACTGCGAACCTGTTCATCACCGCGAATCCCTTCAAATCAGGAGTTACTCAATGTTCAACAAGAACCGCGCCATCCTGGCCGCGGCCGTTCTCATGACGGCTACAGCCTGCACTACCGATCCCTATACCGGGCAGCGCAAGATTTCGAACGCAGCCGTCGGCGCAAGCGTCGGCTTGCTCGGCGGCTATCTGCTCGGCGATCTGGTCGGCGGCCGCAGCGACCGTACCGAGAAGATCGCCGGCGCTGGAATCGGCGCGATCGCGGGTGGCGCGGTTGGCTATTACATGGATCGGCAGGAAGCCGAGCTTCGCCGCCAGACTGCCGGAACGGGAGTCGAAGTGATGCGCCAGGGCGACGATCTGGTCCTGCGTATGCCGTCGAATGTCACGTTCGATACCAATGACACGGCGATCAAGCCGCAGTTCAACGCCGTCCTCGATGACGTCGCGCGTACCCTGACCAATTATAACCAGAGCTATATCGACGTGCTCGGCCACACCGACACGACGGGCAGCGACGCCTATAATATGGATCTGTCGCAGCGCCGCGCCGAGTCGGTTGCCGGCTACCTGTCGATGCACGGCGTCGCGTCGGCGCGAATGGCGACTCGCGGTTATGGCGAGAGCGCTCCGCTTTATAATCCCGACGATACCGAAGCCAAAAAGGCGGCCAATCGCCGGGTCGAAATCAAGGTCGTTCCCTTCAAGGGCTAACGACGGGCAACGAAGAAGTCGCGAAGCAAGGTCGCTGCTTCTTCCTCGCCGATTCCGGAGACGATTTCGGGGCGGTGGTGACACGTGGGTTGCGCAAAGATGCGCGGACCATGGATCACCCCGCCCCCTTTTTCGTCCTCGGCAGCGAAAATGATCCGCGCCACTCGCGCCAATCCGGCGGCGGCGGCGCACATCGGGCACGGCTCCAAGCTGACCCACAACGTCGTTTCATCCAACCGCGATGTCCCAAGCGCCGCCCCGGCCGCTCGCAATGCAACGATCTCGGCATGGGCGGTCGGGTCGAATCCCGTCCGCATGTTGTTTCCGCCCTCGCCGACGATCCGGTCGCCGAGGGTGACCACCGCGCCGACCGGCACTTCACCGCGCGCCGCCGCCGCCGTGGCAAGATCGAGTGCGCGGCGCATTGGCGGCGGAAGGGGCATTTTCGTCATTGGGTGGAGCGAATCATGGCGCGCGTCGCACGCTGTCCGTTATTGGGCGTTGGTGATCGGCTCGGCCGAATTGGCCGGCGGATTGACCTGGACGCTGGGCACCGCGACCGTGACATCCTTGGGTTTTGTGCCAACCGAGACCGTCCCGGTTTGGACCTCGAACTTCGGCGTCTGGCCGCCGGTTGCCGTCACGCCGTTCGAATCGGCCGAGATCGCTGGCGCCCGTGCGGGACGAATCTGGTTGATGTCGAGCAGACCGGTCGCAACCGCAGCGATCAGCGCCAGGACAACGATGATCAGAAAAAGGAAAATATTGCGCATATTGGGTCTCCTTCGTTGAATATCTTTCTCACTCTCTTCGTGCTAACGCATCCAACAGGCAAGCGCTGCCCCTCTTTTCGAGGGGCTTGCGGTTGACGAATGGCGGTCCCGAAGCTATCGGGCCGCGCTTTGAAGGGCGCGTCATGCGCTCACCATTTAATCAGGACGATACACCATGGCGCGGGTTTGCGAGCTGACCGGCAAGGGCCGGCAGGTGGGAAACAATGTTTCTCACGCCAATAACAAGACGAAGCGCACGTTCCTTCCGAACCTGCAGAACGTCACCCTGATGTCGGATGCGCTCGAGCGCAGCGTCAAGCTGAAGGTTTCGACCCACGGCTTGCGCTCGGTCGAACATGTCGGCGGCCTGGATAACTGGCTTGCCAAGACCGGCGAAGACAAGCTCAGCCTGCGCGTTCGCAAGCTCAAGCGCGAAATCTCGAAGAAAGCCTCGGCCGAGGCCTAAGGCTTCCAGTCGAACGCGGCGAGGAGGGTCCGCCCCCTCGCCCGCGAATCGCGATCGGTCGCGACCCACAAGCGAATGGCCCCGCCGGGCATCGTCTCGGCGGCGATTCCCTCGGCGTTGTCGAGATGACCGAGCGCGAGCCGCGCCAACGGCTTCGTTGCGCCGCGCGTCGAATCATAGAGTGCTAGTCCATTGCGAAATCCCAGCGGCGTCAGGCTGCGCGTGAGCAGCAGGATGCGGCCGTCAGGCAGAACCGTCGCGTCAGATAGCCTGCCCGCTGACGGCCCCGTGTCGAGCGGTGAGATGGTTGATCCGTCGAACCGTTCAATCGTGTCACCATCCTCCGCCACCAGAAGCAGCGAATCGGTCAGCCCGACGAGGCCCTCGACCCCCCCATTTTCGTGCCAGCGACGGCCGTCGAGCGGGCGGACCGCGAGGGTTCGGCGAAAGTCGCGATCATAAAGACGCAGCTGGTGAATCGATTCGAACGCGACCCACCAGCCGCGGTCCTGCGGATCGCGCGCGATCGCCTCGCTGTCGTTGCCTGCTTTTCGGTCGGATCGGCCGGGCCCAGAAGGAAGATCTCGGAACTTGATCGTGGGATTGGGACTTCCCGGCTTGGGGAAGCGCACGACAACACCCGAATCGCTGATGGCGACGAACGACGAACCCTCGATCGCTAGCGCCGAAAGTCCGTCGAGGCGACGGTCGGTGGCATGCAATTCCCACGCGCCAACGCGTGTCAACGCCGCGCCCTGCGGCGGAAGGTGCACCGGCTCGAAACGAAGGGGCTCGCGGCGCTGCTGCAGCGGCGAGCGATTGGGCAGGCGCTCGATCGGACGGTGCGATCCGACCACGATTGATGCAATCGCCAAGCTACTGAGAATAAATGATTTCATGAACGAATGCTGCAAGCCTTGTTCAGCCTGTTGTAGCCGCGAATCGGGCATAAGTCATTGCATCGACGGGGGTTTCCCCCCTTTTTCCTCCGTCACCGAAGCCCGCCTGACGAACAATCGGCGGGCTTCGATCTGATCGGAAACGGTCAACCAGTTCCCTCGCGTCGCGTAACGAGGGCGGGCCCGGAACGCGTAATCGTTCCGGGCCCAAGTTTTATCTGGCAAGTCCTCATTCACGATCGATCGAACAGCGCAGCGAGTTGCTCGATCAGCGCGCCACCCAATTGTTCGGCATCCATGATCGTGACCGCGCGTTTGTAATAGCGCGTCACGTCATGCCCGATCCCGATCGCCGACAATTCGACGCTCGAGCGATTTTCAATATAGCCGATGACATCGCGCAAATGCCGTTCGAGGTAGGTGCCGCCATTGGCCGACGCCGTCGAATCATCGACTGGCGCACCATCCGAAATCACCATCAGCACGCGCCGTTCTTCCGGACGGGCGAGCAAGCGACGATGTGCCCATAACAACGCCTCGCCGTCGATATTTTCCTTGAGCAGGCCTTCGCGCATCATCAGCCCAAGTCCCTTGCGGGCATGGCGATAGGGCTGGTCGGCGCGCTTGTAGATGATATGGCGAAGATCGTTGAGGCGACCCGGGTGCGCCGGGCGACCCTCCGACAGCCAAGCCTCGCGGCTCTGCCCGCCCTTCCAGGCCCGCGTTGTGAAACCAAGGATCTCGGTCGCCACGCCGCACCGCTCCAGCGTCCGTGCGAGGACATCGCCGCACATCGCCGCGATCGAGATCGGGCGGCCGCGCATCGACCCACTATTGTCGATCAAAAGGCTGACCACAGTATCTTTGAAGTCGGTCTCGCGCTCGACTTTGTAGCTGAGCGAGTGGGCCGGATTGACGACGACGCGGGCCAGCCGCGCAGCATCGAGAATGCCTTCTTCCTGGTCGAAATCCCAACTTCGCGCCTGTTGCGCCATCAACCGCCGTTGCAGCCGGTTGGCGAGACGGGTGACCAGCGCCGACTGCTTGCCGATCTGCTGGTCGAGGAAGGCGCGAAGCCGGGTCAGTTCCTCGTCGTCGCAAAGTTCGGGGGCGGTGACGATCTCGTCGAACCGGGTCGTAAACGGCTTGTAGTCGCCGACCGGCTCATCCGCCCAATTGCGGCGACCAGGCATCGTTCGCGCCTGTTCGCCATCGGCATCGTCGGCCGTGCCTTCGCCCTCGTCCATGTCGGCGTCCGAATCGGCTTCCTGGTCGGAATCCTCGTCCTGCTCGCTCTGCTCCGAGCGCATCTCCATCTCGCCGCCGTCGGGCGACGAGGCCTGGTCATTGTCGTCGCCGTCCTGATCGTTCTCGCCCTCGCCCTGCTCGTCATCGCCGCCATCGTCGGGCTGCTCGTTAGTGGGATCATCGACGGGCGCTAGGTCGAGGTCGGCAAGCAGGCGCCGCGCCATTTCGGCAAAAGCCTGTTGATCGTCGAGCGTGAGCGCCAGCGCATCCAGGTCGCCGCCAGCCTTTTCCTCGATCCACGACGTGACGAGATCCAGCCCTGCCCGCGCCGATTCGGGCGGCGGCGTTCCGGTTAACCGCTCGCGGGCGAGCAGGCCGAGCGCGGTTGCCAGCGGCACTTCGCTCGCTTCGCGCGCACGACCGATGGCATCGAGCCGGATGCGGGCTTCGACATGGCGGTCCAGATTGGCGCGCACGCCGTCCATCGAGCGCGAGCCCAGCGCCTCGACCCGCGCGGTTTCCAGCGCATCGAAGACGGCGCGCGCTTCCGGATCGCGCGGCGCCGCCAACTGGTGGATCTTCGAATCATGATAGCGCAGCCGAAGCGCCATGGCGTCGGCAGCGCCGCGCGCTTCGGACACCAGTTGCGGTTCAAGCGCCGGTCCGGGCGACGGCACCCGAACGGTCTTGCCCTGCGCCGATTGGCCTTCCGAGGCGAAAGCGACGTCGGCCTCGGCGTCACGGGCAATCGCCCGGGTCGCGCTGGCAAGCGCAAGCCGGAAGCGATCGAGGGATGGCGGGCGGGCCATGGTCAGGCCCTGTGGGCGATGCTTTCGGGAAGATCGGTGCCGAACACGCGCTGATAATATTCGGCGATCAACGTCCGCTCGCTCTCGTCGCACTTGTTGAGGAACGAAACCCGGAAAGCATAGCCGACGTCGCCGAAGATCAGCGCATTCTGCGCCCAGCTGATCACCGTGCGCGGGCTCATCACCGTCGAGATGTCGCCATTGATGAAGCCCTGCCGCGACAGATCGGCGACCTTGATCATCTTTTCGACCTGCGACTTGCCGTCGGGATTGTCATATTCGCCCGACTTGGCGAGCACGATCTGGGCTTCGGTTGCGGCGGGCAAATAATTGAGCGTCGCGACGATGTTCCAGCGATCCATCTGGCCCTGGTTGATCGCCTGCGTGCCATGATAGAGCCCGGTGGTGTCGCCAAGACCGATGGTGTTCGTGGTCGAGAACAGGCGGAACCAGGGGTTGGGCCGGATCACCCGATTCTGGTCAAGCAAGGTGAGCTTGCCCTCGGTCTCCAGCACGCGCTGGATGACGAACATGACGTCGGGCCGGCCGGCATCATATTCGTCAAACACCAAGGCGATCGGGTGCTGAAGCGCCCAGGGCAGCAGGCCTTCGCGGAATTCGGTAACCTGCTGGCCGTCCTTCAGCACGATGGCATCGCGACCGACCAGGTCGATTCGGCTGATGTGCGCATCGAGGTTGATCCGGACCAGCGGCCAGTTCAGCCGCGCCGCAACCTGTTCGATATGGGTCGACTTACCGGTGCCATGATAGCCTTGGATCATGACCCGGCGATTGTTGCCGAAACCCGCCGCGATGGCCAGCGTGGTGTCGGGATCGAAGACATAGGCCGGGTCGGGGTCGGGTACGCGCTCATCAGCTTCGGAGAAAGCGGGCACTTCCATGTCACTGTCGATGCCGAAAGCGTCGCGCACCTTCACCATCTTGTCGGGCGACGCCATGATCGTGTCTTCGCGGCTGTCGAGGGTCACGTTGGGAATCTCGGTCATATTCCGCCCTTAAGCCAGCCCGTCGCGCGCCTCAATGGCCCTCGTCACCGACTTTGGCCGGAAGCGGAAAAAGAGTGACGAACTTTTCGGCCAGCTTGCGGTCGCCATCCACGCCGATCAGTTCGAGCGGCTGGCCACCATAAACGACGGCGGCGAGAAGGGCTGGAGGACCGGTGAAGATGAGATCGCAATCGGCGAGATCTCCGCGGGCGACCTTGATCGTCCCTTTCTTGAGGCGCGCGACATAATGCTGATCGCCGAACACGAAGCCGACCCGCGCGTTGATCCCGCGCGCCTTCCTGGCGTCGAGCATCGTCCGGAACGACAGAAGGATCGAAACGCCGCTGATCGGCAACGTAGGATCGTGCGCCGGCGACCTGGCCGCCCACCGACCGAGTGCCTGGACGATCGGTTCGGCCTCGAGCC
>JBDTMR010000054.1:0-10446 GCA_039934175.1 Sphingomicrobium sp. | reverse complement strand
ACGACAAGTCGGACCGCGGCGCCCAGCGCGAGCGATTCGAGGCTCATATCGACGCTGCCCGCCAGACCGGCTTGCCGCTGGTCATCCACACCCGCGACGCCGAGGACGATACCGCGGCGATGCTTCGCGATGCGGTCGTGAAGGGCGGCGTGAAGGGCGTGCTGCACTGTTTCACCGGCAGTCGCGCATTGGCCGAAATCGGCCTCGACCTTGGTTTTTACGTTTCGCTGTCAGGCATCGTGACCTTCAAGAATGCGCAGGATTTGCAGGAAACGGCGAAATTCCTGCCCAAGGACATGATGCTGATCGAGACCGACAGTCCGTTCCTGGCGCCAGTACCCAATCGTGGCAAAACCTGTGAGCCAGCTTTCGTCAGCGACACGGCGGCATTCGTTGCCGACCTGCGCGGCGAAAGCATCGAAGAGCTGGCAGCCAATACGACCCGCAACTTCTTCACCTTGTTCGACAAAGCGGCCGCATGAAGTTTCGAATTCTCGGCTGCGGGACATCGTCCGGCGTGCCGCGGATCGGAAATGATTGGGGTGCCTGCGACCCGGACGAACCGCGCAACCGGCGCCTTCGCTCTTCAATCCTTGCCGAATTTGCCGGAGAACGGATACTGGTCGACTGCGGTCCCGATATGCGCGAGCAGCTGCTTGCCGCCAATGTCAGCCATGTCGACCGTGTCATCGTTACCCACGACCATGCCGATCATTGTCACGGCATCGATGACCTTCGCCAGTTGATGCACGCCCGCGGAGAGGCTGTGCCTTTATACGCTCGGCAGGATACACTCGACCGGCTGCACCGCCGCTTCGCTTATGCGTTCGAGGGACTGGCGCTCTACCGCCCGATTCTTCAGCCCATTCCCATCGCTGGCGATTGGAAGATCGGCGAGACCCAAGTTCGCTTCGTCGACCAGCCCCACGGCGGGATTACATCGCTGGGCATGCGGTTCGAGGAAGACGGCCGAAGCGCCGCCTATTCCATCGATTTCAATGAGATGACCGAGGAAATGGAGGAGCTGTATCGCGGCCTCGACCTGTGGATCGTCGATTGCTTGCGGCGCAAGCCACATCCGACCCACGCCCACCTCAATGCCGTCCTAGGGTGGGCGAGGGATCTGAAGATCGGGCAAATCCTGTTGATGCATCTGGACAACAGCATGGACTATGCCGACCTTGTCGCCAGTTTGCCCGATTGGGCGGCGCCCGCCTACGACGGGCAGGGATTGGAATTGCGGTGAACGGCACTGACGCGATGTTCGGAATTGTCACGTTGGGATGGATTGTGCTGATCGCATCTTCCCTGGCCGCACGCCGCATTCCGTTGAAACAGGGCATGAAGATGGCGGTGGCCTGGGTCGCCATTTTTACCGTGGGGTTCACTTTATTCGCGTTTCGCGGAGAATTTTCCGCCGTCGGAAGCCGGATGAAGTCGGAATTGCTTGGCACACCGATGGTCGAGGGTTCGACCATCCGTATCCCGATTGCCGAGGACGGTCATTATTGGGCGACCGCCGTAGTCAACGGTGTGGAGGCGCGGTTTCTCATCGACAGTGGCGCAACGATTACGACAATCAGCCAAAGCCTTGCCGACAAGGCAGGCGTTCGCGCCGAGCCGGGCGGCGCGATCGTCGACACGGCCAACGGGACGATCGTCACCGGTCGCGGTCGCGCGGAGAATTTCAAACTCGGTACGATCGCCCGCGAGACCTTGAAAGTTCATATCAGTGATTCCGACGAAACCAATATAATCGGGATAAATTTCCTCTCGTCACTGACCAGTTGGCGGGTTGAGGGTCATGATCTGGTGCTGCAGCCATGAGCAACAGCACGATGCTTGGCACAGTCTACATCCTGATGGCGTGCATGATCCTGGTCGGCGCATTGCTCAGTCGGCGCGAGCGTTTCGCGCGCTCGATGGTGCTGCTGATTGGGTGGACCGGAATCTTTGTTTCGGGTTTCGTCGTTTTCACGTTCCGCGACGACATTGGCTATCTCGGCCAGCGCCTAAGAGCGGAAGCGACGGGGAAACCGGTGCAGGTTGGTGCGGTCTTGCGCGTTCCGATGGCGCTGGACGGCCATTTCTGGGTCGAGGCCCAAATTAATGGCGCGCCGGTGCGCTTCCTGGTCGACAGTGGCGCCACGATGACGACGATCGACCGGGAAACCGCAAAACGTGCCGGTATCAGCGTGACGAATGCGCGCGACCAATATGTCCGCACCGGGAACGGCATGATTCGCGTCGCAACGGCGATCGCCAATCGTCTTGACGTCGAAACGATCCAGCGCCAGCAAGTCGGGCTTCATATTTCGCAATCGGAAGAGATCAACGTGCTTGGGATGAACTATCTTTCGTCACTTCAGCGTTGGGGGGTCGAAGGACGCTGGCTGGTTTTGCAAGGTTGAGATCTTTGTGGGACTTTCCTCTGCGACCTACGTCGATACTTTACATAATGCATATTATCATACTTAAGGATGAGGATGCCCAAAGCCCCCCTCGAACCACTTGAGCGGCTCGTTTCGATCATGCGTCGGCTGCGCGATCCCGATGATGGATGCGAATGGGATCGTGTTCAAAACTTCGCGACGATCGCGCCGTACACGATCGAGGAAGCCTACGAGGTCGCCGACGCCATCGAGCGCGATGACATGGCGGCGCTGGCCGACGAGCTTGGTGATCTCCAGCTTCAGGTCGTTTTCCATTCCCAAATGGCTGCGGAAGCTGGTCATTTCGACCTCACCGACGTCCTGACCGGCGTTTCGGATAAGCTGGAGCGCCGGCATCCACATATCTTCGGCGATGCGGAGGTCAGTCCTGGCTGGGAAGCGCTCAAGGCAGGTGAGCGGGCGGCGAGCGATGACAAGAGCGCACTTTCTGGCGTCGCCTTGGGCCTCCCCGCCCTTGAGCGCGCCGCAAAGCTGCAAAAACGTGCGGCCCGGATCGGTTTCGATTGGCCCGATTCTGCTGGTGCGCGCGCCAAGATCGACGAGGAATTGGCCGAACTCGATGCCGAAGACGATATCGAGCGCCAGACCGACGAATTGGGCGACTTGCTTTTTGCCGTCGTCAACCTGGCCAGAAAGTTGGGAATTTCGCCCGAACATGCGCTGCGGGCGGCCAACGGCAAGTTCGAGCGCCGGTTTCGTGCGATCGAGACGGCGCCGGATTTCGAGGGTTTGTCACTTAACGAGAAGGAAGCGCTATGGGTCGCTGCCAAGCAGGCTCAAAGAGACTGAAAGCGGTCCCAGTCGCTTCCACCAAGGCGAACTTCCATTTCCATGACATCGCCGTCGACATTCTGGTCGAGTACATCGCCGTGCGCATGGAGCCACGCAATCCGGCTGCCGTCGCCGGTCGCCAGCTTGATCCGGCGAATATCTCCCGGACCGCGCAACGTCGTTGCAATCAACTCGCGCAGTTGATCGATACCCTCTCCGGTCAGCGCGGAAATGGTGACGACATCGTCGCGGCGATCGGCCTCACCTTGGACCGCGACACGATCCGCCTCGTCAAGCGTGTCGACCTTGTTCCAGATCTCGAGGATACGCGGCCCACTCCCCTCCTCCAGCCCGAGCGAGGCGAGAACGTTCTTGACGTCGGCCGACTGCGCTTCGCTGTCGGGGTGCGCGATATCGCGGACGTGAAGGATCAGATCGGCGGCGGTCACTTCTTCCAGCGTGGCGCGAAAGGCGGCGATCAATTCGGTCGGCAGATCGGAAACGAAGCCCACGGTATCGCTGAGGATCGCCTTGGCATGACCGGGTAACCGAACCTCACGCATGGTGGGATCGAGTGTTGCAAAAAGAAGATCTTCCGCCATCACAGAAGCGTTCGTCAACCGATTGAAAAGCGTTGACTTTCCGGCGTTGGTGTAGCCGACCAGTGCGACGACCGGCCAAGGCGCGCGTTGGCGGCGATCGCGGTGCAGACCACGAGTTCGGCTGACGTCTTTCAGTTCGCGGCGAATCCGCGCCATCCGGTTGCGGATCATCCGGCGATCGGCCTCGATCTGGGTCTCGCCAGGCCCGCCAAGGAAGCCGAAGCCGCCGCGCTGTCGCTCGAGGTGGGTCCAGCTGCGCACGAGGCGCCCGGCCTGATAATCGAGATGGGCCAATTCAACTTGCAGCCGGCCCTCCGCAGTGGCCGCGCGCTCGCCGAAGATTTCCAGGATCAGGCCGGTGCGGTCGATGACCTTGGCCTTGGTCATTTCTTCGAGCGTTTTCTGCTGGACGGGCGTGAGCGCGGCATCGACAACCAACAGATCGGCATGATGACTTTCAACGAGCGCTGCCATTTCCTCGGCCTGTCCCTTGCCGAACAGGCTTGCGGGACGCGCGCTGCGCACGCGCCACGACTTGCGCGCGACGACGCTGATGCCGATTGCCGCCGCCAGGCCTTCGGCTTCGTCGAGACGAGCGTCGACAGAGCGCATCTTGCTGTTGCCAGCGACATCCGGGAGCGCAAGCACGGCGCGCGCGCCGCGACTGATCCCGTCGTCGTCATCGCGGTTGAAAATGCTCAGCCGTCTTCTCCGTCATCGCTCTCGCCCTGGAGGTCGAGCGGATGGGCCGGTTGAAGCGTCGACATGGCGTGCTTGTAGACGAGTTGTTGTTGCGTGCCGCGTTCAAGCAGCAATGCGAACTGGTCGAAGCCAACCACCATTCCCTGAAGCATCACGCCGTTGACGAGAAACACCGTCATTGGCTCGCGCTGATCGAAGGCCGCCGTCAGGAACACATCCTGCAATTGCGGTCGCGGCGGGAGCGCGGGCTTGCCACCATCGAACCCGGGCACCCGGTCCATCGGCATGATCGTCGAGACAGCATGCTTGTAGAGCAGTTGCACACTGCCTTCGCGCCGAAGCAGCATCGAGAAATTGTCGAACCAGGTGATGGTGCCCTGAAGCTTTACGCCTTTGACCAGAAAAATGGTCACGGGAATCTTGGCGCGTCGGGCGGCATTCAGGAACTGGTCCTGCAAACTGGGCAATCGTTCTGACATCTAGTCCTCGAAATCGCGGCGATCGGCGAGCCCCAGCGCCTTGAGTTTGCGGTGAAGTGCAGAGCGTTCCATCCCGATGAACGACGCCGTTCGCGAGATGTTTCCCGAAAAGCGCCGGATCTGGATGCGCAGATATTCGCGTTCGAAGCTTTCGCGTGCTTCGCGCAGTGGAGATCCCATGATCGCCATCGTCGCGACCGAGTTGTTGCCGCTGCTCTGACCCTCGACGATTTCGGGCGGCAACAGATCAATATCGATCCGTTCGACGCGGTCGCCCGGTGCCATGATCAGCGTCCGTTCGATGATGTTGCGCAGTTGGCGAACATTGCCTGGCCAGTCGTGGGCCTGGAGCGCAGCAATCGCTTCCTCGGTGACGGTTGGCGATGGAATACGTCGCTCGGCTGCAAAACGGGCGAGGAAATGGGCGACGAGGTCGGGGATGTCCTCGCGCCGCTCGCGAAGCGATGGCAGTCGAACCGGAACGACATTCAGGCGGTAATAAAGGTCTTCGCGGAACCTCCCTGCGCTGATCTCGTCGGCCAGTTCGCGAGAGGTGGCGCTCAAGACGCGGACGTCCACCTTGACCGGTCGCTGCCCGCCGACGCGGGTGTAGCTCTGGTCCGTCAGGACGCGCAGCATTTTGGCCTGCGTGTTGGCGGGCATGTCGGCGATTTCATCGAGGAACAATGTCCCGCCATGGGCTTGCTCGAGCAGGCCGGGCCTTGCGACACCGCCATCCTCGGCGCCGAACAATTCCTCTTCCATCCGATCCGGGCTCATCATCGCGGCCGACACCGTGATAAAAGGCGCAGCGGCGCGCGGGCTCCACTGGTGGATCATGCGCGCGGCAATTTCCTTGCCGACCCCTGCGGGGCCGGTAATCAGGACACGACTGCCCGTCGGTGCAACGCGCTTGAGGGTGGCGCGAACGGTGTTAATTGACACCGACGAGCCGTCGAGATGGTCGTCGGGACCGATCTTCTCGCGGAAGGCAGCATTTTCGCGGCGCAGGCGGTCGGTTTCGGTAGCGCGACCGACGAGGTGGAGCAACCGGCTGGCCTCGAACGGCTTTTCGATGAAATCGATGGCGCCTTCACGGATCGCCGCAACCGCCGTGTCGAGATTGCCGTGACCCGAGATCATGATGATCGGCAGCGTCGGATCGCGGTGCTTGACCTGTTCGAGCAATTGCAAACCGTCGAGGCGCGAACCCTGAAGCCAGACATCGAGCAGGACCAGGCTAGGCCGCCGCTCTTCGATCGCCTCCAGTGCGGAATCGCTGTCGCCCGCCGTTCGGACGGCATAGCCCTCATCTTCCAGCACGCCTGCCACAAGATCGCGGATATCGGCTTCGTCGTCGACGACGAGCACTTCAAGCGCCATCAGTCGGTACCTTCCTCATCATATTCGCCATCCTCGGCCGTTCGTGGTCGCGGATCGCCATCGGCATTGGTTTCGTCGGCCATCGGCTCCAGCCGTTCCGCATCGAAGGCGATGCGGACATGAGTGCCCCCGCCCGGACGATCGAGAAAAGCGATTTCGCCCATATGCTCCTCGACGATCTTCTTGACGATGGCGAGGCCGAGGCCGGTGCCGCGGACACGGGTGGTCATATAGGGCTCGGTCAGCCGTTCGCGATCTTCGGGCAGGCCGATGCCGGTATCGGTGACGTCAATGACGACTTGGCCCTCGTCCGAGCGGACCCGGACATCGACTTTGTCGCCTTCAAAGCTGGTGACGCCACGATTGCGGCGCGCCTCGATCGCTTCGACGGCATTCTTGACAACATTGGTCAGCGCCTGGCTCAATTGCCGACGGTCGCAGACCAGCGGAATGCGATCGTGCGCCGGATCGATCGAAAAACTGATTCCGGGATGAGCGACTTCGTGAAGGAAGAGCGCAGCACGTGCGATTTCGTGGATATTCTCCTGCCTGAATATGGGTTTCGGCATTCGCGCGAAATTGCTGAATTCGTCGACCATTCGGCGAAGGTCGCCGACTTGCCGGACGATGGTTCCGGTCAGTCGTTCGAACGTCTCTGGATCCGACGTCACTTCTTCGCCGTAACGGCGCTGGAGGCGTTCGGCGGCAAGCTGGATCGGCGTTAGCGGATTCTTGATTTCATGCGCGATCCGGCGAGCAATGTCCGACCATGCCGCGCGGCGTTGATCACTCAACTGGTCGGTAATATCGTCGAACGTCAACACCGCACCATCGGCATAGCGGACGCGCTTGACCGCCAATGTCCGCGGACCTGAATCCGCGTTGACGGTAACCGCAGAATCCCTGGCGTCGCCGGTCATGAACTCGGCGAGTTCGGCGGATACGTCGCCAAGCGCCCTTCCCTCGATCTCCTCGCCCTCAGGCTCAAGCAAATTCTCGGCCGAGCGGTTGACCAGCAGGATGCTGCCACCCTGGTCGAGCGCGATGACTCCTGCCGTCACGCTCGACAATACCGCCTCGATAAAGGCGCGGCGCGTATCCAGTTGCTGATTGGCCGACATCAGGGCGCCGGTTTGCTCCTGAAGTCGACCGGTCATCCGGTTGAAGGCCGTCGCTAGCATCGCGACTTCGTCGTGCGGTTCATGCACGGATACGCGCGTCGAGAAATCACCTTCCTCGACTTTGCCGGCGGCAGCGACGAGCTCGCCGACCGGACGGACCAGACGGTCGGCGATCTTCAAGGCGAAAAAAATCGCGAGTCCGACAATGATCAGGGCGCCGAGCAGCAAGGCTCCATTGAAGCGCATCTGGTAAAGGCGCGAGCGCTCCTGCAGGTCGCGGTAGGTCGTCTGGACGTCTCGGGCGCGTTCGATCTGCTTGCGGAATTCGGGATCGAAAACGCGGGAAGCGTAAAGATAAAAGTCATCACCATATTTCAGCTTACTGAGTGCCCCGATGCGGTCGTTGCTGTTGACCTGGATATATTCCTTGCCTCGCAGCTCGGCGATCCTGGCCTTGGGAACGACTTGGTCGAGCGGCCTGTCGTAGGGATTGATCAAGACGAACGTCCGGATGACGCCATCCTTGCCAAGTCGGAAGATCACGCCTTCGGACAATTCGCGGGCGTAAAGCTGGCCAATGAACTCGTTTGCAAAATCCTTGCTGTCGATATCCAGGGCCTGGAGCTTGCCCGACAAATCCGCGCCCATGGTCGCCGTGTTGCTGCCGACTCGGAATTCTTCATTTTCGTACGTGGAACGCGCCAGCTCGACGGCATTGGCGATCATGTTCCGCGGACGTTCGGAAAACCAGAATTCCAGGCCGGATTGGAACATCAAGGACGCGAATATCGCGACAAGCACGGTCGGAACTGCTGCGATCACCGAGAAGAGCGCCACCAGGCGCGTATGAAGCCTCCCGCCGGCGAGCCCCTGCTTGACCGCGCGGCTCATGACGAGACGCCGCGACAACAGAACCATCATCGCGATCGATGGAATGAGCACGGCAACGAGCAACAACGCGACGAATGGCGGTGACAGGAACGACCCGGGTCGCTCGGCATTCGAAAAGGACAGAAAACTGACAATCACGACGATGGCGAGGGTGAGGCCGGAAAGCGCGGTTGCCCATTGATAGAGGCGGCCGCTTTGCCGGCCACGGTCGAGCCAATTCGGCTTGTTCGATTTCAGCGAAGAGTCAGCCGCCGGCGCATCCATATTCGCGCCCTAGCACGGACGCGTTGCATAAAGAACACACTATTGCATCGTTCAGGCGGCGGCGCGCGACAACCACGGCGAATAAAATTCGCGAAGCGCCGAAACGACCGCTAGTGGATCGTCCATCTGATTGACTCTATTGCGGAATTCCGCCGAGCCCGTCAGTCCCTTGGTGTACCAGCCGATGTGCTTTCGGGCGAGATTGACGCCCGTTACCGAGCCATAAAGAGATTGCATGGCCTCGTACTGGTCGAGAATGATCGCCAGTTGTTCGTCGAGGCTCGGTTCACCGCGCTCCCCTTCCCCGCCAAGATCCGCCATTACCTGGCCGAGCAGCCACGGGCGTCCGTAGGCGCCGCGACCGATCATGACGCCATCGGCGCCGGACTGCTCAAGAGCATTGCGGGCGTCGTCGCGACTGCAGATGTCGCCATTGACGATGACCGGCAGGCTGGTCGCCTCCTTGACCTGGCGGACGAAGCGCCAATCGGCCGAGCCCTTGTACATCTGGTTGCGGGTGCGGCCGTGGACAGTGATCATCTTGATCCCCAGATCCTCGGCGATGCGCGCCAGTTCCGGCGCATTCAGACTGTCGTGGCACCACCCCATTCGCATCTTCAACGTGACCGGAATACCTACGGCTTTAACCGTTGCATCAATGATTTGTCCGGCAAGCTTCAGGTCGCGCATCAAGGCTGAACCGGCATCCCCGTTGACGACCTTCTTGACCGGACAGCCCATGTTGATGTCGATGATGGCTGCGCCGCGCTGTTCGTTCAGCTTGGCGGCCTCGGCCATCTCGACCGGACCGCAGCCGGCGAGCTGGAGCGAAACGGGATCTTCGCTTGGGTCCCAAGCCGCTTTCTGGAGCGACTGGCGGGTCTCGCGAATCATGGCCTGGCTCGCGATCATCTCGCTGACCGTCAGGCCGGCGCCATATTTCTTCACGATCTTGCGGAACGGCAGATCGGTGACGCCAGTCATCGGCGCCAGGATGACGGGCGCGTCGATGGTCAGCGGGCCAACCGAAATAGGCTTCAGCATCTGCATGAGAGCGCGCGCCTTTACATCAAGGCACAGGAGCGGGCAAGGCACCGCCATGC
This sequence comes from Sphingomicrobium sp., assembly GCA_039934175.1. GTDB lineage: Bacteria > Pseudomonadota > Alphaproteobacteria > Sphingomonadales > Sphingomonadaceae > Sphingomicrobium. Next base: position 677 of record JBDTMR010000054.1, on the reverse strand, counting down.
GCGTCACCGCCCTCATCGTCGCTGCCGGATCGGGAAGCCGAATGGGCGGCGATGTACCCAAGCAATATCGATCGATCGGTGGCAGATCCGTCCTCGGACACGCAATCGACGCACTGGCGTCACATCCACGCATCGACGTTGTCCGGGTCGTGATCGGTCCTCATCAGGATTCTGTGGCGAATGACGCCATCGCCGGACGCGACGTTGGCGCTTTGATTACAGGGGGCGCAACGCGGGCCGACAGTGTGCGCGCTGGTCTCGTGGAGGTCGAAGATGGCATCGTTCTCGTCCATGACGCAGCACGCCCTTTTTGCCCGCCCGGCGTGATTGGTCGCCTGATCGACGCGCTGGAGCATTACGACGGCGCGGTGCCGGTTCTGGCGGTTGCAGACACGCTGGCCAAAGCGGGCGAGACAATCGAAGGACCAATCGATCGCGAAGGCGTCGTGAGAGTGCAGACGCCGCAGGCTTTCTCGCGCCAAGGGTTAATTGACGCCTACGAAGCTTGGACGGGCGATTGCGCTCCGACCGACGAAGCGAGCGTCGTCCGGGCCGCTGGAGGCCGCGTCGCCGCAGTCGAAGGGTCGACCAGCCTCGAAAAATTGACGTCGCCTGCCGACTGGTCGAGAGCGGAAGCGATGCTTGCCGCCAATCTCGTCAGCCGGACCGGAACCGGG
>JBDTMR010000053.1:0-10541 GCA_039934175.1 Sphingomicrobium sp. | reverse complement strand
AGGAACGCGTGCTGCGGATGCGCTTCGGCATCGGCATGAACACCGATCACACGCTGGAAGAAGTCGGCCAGCAGTTCAGCGTGACCCGCGAACGTATCCGTCAGATCGAAGCGAAGGCGCTGCGCAAGCTGAAGCACCCGAGCCGGTCGCGAAAGATGCGCAGCTTCCTGGATCAGTAAGGGGTAGCCCGGTGGGGTCAGCGCGGTGGCGCTGCGCCACGGGGTCACACCGCGTTCATCCGGCGGCGCACAACCTTCCTGACAGCCCTGCCTGGACCATTCCGACGATTCAAGGTGTCTGATCCTTGTTCACCGCCTCCTATCGTTCGAAATCGACCGACGATCGATCATCTCCGCGGCGACGTCTGGCGGCGCTGCTTCTTGCGATCCTGATCGAAGCGCTGCTGCTGCTGGCCATCGTTGCACTGAATTCGCGGCCGCCCGATGGACGGGCGCCGCAGGGTGGGATGGCGACGTTCGATGTAGCGGCCGACACTCCCGCGGCGGCGACCGACAAAACGGACAAACCCGAAGCGAACCGCACCATCAAACCGCCACGCATCCCACCGAAATTGCCGCCGACGCCGCCGCAGCCCGACAAGCCGTTGCCGATGCTGATCGTGACCAAGGACGTCTATGCGGCATCGGACATTGCCAAGCTCGGCCGTCCCAAGAAGGCGGCCGACAGCGGTGACAAGCAAGCATCGGCGGCGATGCCCGGCGATTCTCCAACGGTCGGGACCGCGCCCAATGGTGAGCCGCTTTACGCCGCCGAATGGTACCGCGAGCCGACCAATCAGGAACTGGCTTTCTATTTGCCCAAACGCCAGCCGGATAGCGGCGGTTGGGGCGTGATCGCGTGCCAGACCGTGGCGCGATACAAAGTCGATCATTGCGTCGAGCTTGGCGGGGGACCTCCCGGCGCGGGCTATGGCCGCGCGGCACTGGACGCGTCGTGGCAATTCTTGGTTCGTCCGCCCCGGGTCGGCGGCAAGGTGCTGGTCGGCGAATGGGTACGAATCCGGATCGACTATATCCGCGAGGGCAAGACCGAACGCTGAATTGGAAAATCCGCCACTCGTCGGCATCAATCACCATCTGGTCGGTTTTATCTTGAAATGCTGCGGTGCGGTAACCACCTGTGAGATCGTGCTTTTCGGTGTTTGGCACGGCGCTTGCTTCTCCTGTTGCATGGAGTGCGGCGACCGGGCCGGACCGAGATGGAGTTTGAGAAGCCATGACGACAAAAAGCAAGAAGCCGACCCCGCTGCCGCTGCGCAACGACACCATTCTTGGCGTCTGCGAAGCGATCGGCCAGGATTTCGGGTTCAATCCCCTGTGGCTCCGTCTTGCGTTTATTGCACCGCTGTTCTGGCAGCCGGTCTATACGATCGCCGCTTACCTCCTGGTCGGCGTTGTTGTCGCGATTTCGCGCTACTTCTTCCCGCGCCCTGCCCAGCAGGATGCCGTCGAGTCTTCGACGGAGGTCGTTCATGCCAATCAGGAAGAGCCCCTGTCGATCGCCGCTTAAGCGGTCATATCCGGACACCGTCGCGATTGCCCGGCGGGCTGTAACGGCAGACGAGGACGTCCCATCGCGGCGAACTTGCCAGTCCGCAGCCCAGCCGGGTTGTCGTCGGCCAGACCATCTGTGTGAGATGGCCGACCGCGGCCCAGTTACCGGTGCGGCTGTTGGCGGGAAAGACACCGTGGCGAAACAGCCTTCGCTCATTCGACCAAGATTCAGTCTTTGCCGCAGGCGAATAAGCGCCGCGACTTCCGATCCACAAATTCTCTCCCTGCCCCGGTCGGCGGGCCTTTGGAGAATGTTGCAGTCGGCCGATGCGTGCAAGTTCACCCGCATAAACAATTGCCTGCGCCGCTAGCTGCGGATCCCATGTCAGCGGAGGCACGCCGAACGACGCGCGCTCCCGGTTATGCGCGGCGAGCCAATATTGCGGTGACACTAGTGGCGCGGTGGACGGTTGGCGCGACGGCGGCGCCAGCGATGGACTGCACGACGTCAGCGCCAGCGCCAGGACGATCATCTTCCTCATGAGAACACCCAACGCGCGACGGGCCGATCAGGCGTCTTCGCGCGCGAGATAGTAAGGCAGCGCCTCGTCGATGCCCTGCTTGATATCGTGGGTCGGCGCATATCCTAGGCCTTCGCGGGCGCGGGAAATGTCGGCTTGGCTGTGCCGTGCATCGCCTGGTCGAAACGGTCCGAAGACGGGTGCCTGGTCGTAATGGACCTGGTGGCGTTCGAGGCCTTGCTGGATGAGGCCGAACAATTCCTTCAGATTGGTGCGTCCGCCAAATGCCACATTGTAGATCCGGCCTTGGGCCTCGTCGGGTGCGAGGGCGGCGAGGATGTTGGCCTGAACCGCATTGGCGACGAAGCAGAAATCGCGGCTGGTTTCGCCATCGCCGTTGATCGTGATCGGCTCACCGCGGACCATCGCGGACACCCATTTCGGAATGACCGCGGCATATGCGCCATTGGGGTCCTGGCGGGGGCCGAAGACGTTGAAATAACGAAGCCCGGTCGCCTTGCAGCCGAACGCGCGGGCATAGACGGCGGCGTAGATTTCGTTGATCAGCTTGGTCGCCGCATAGGGCGACAGCGCATTGCCGATGACGTCTTCGCGCTTTGGCAGGGCTTCATGATCGCCGTAGGTCGAGCTGGACGCGGCATAGACGAAGCGCTTGACGCCCGAATTGCGGGCCGCATCGAGCAGGTTGATGAAGCCGGTAACATTGGCGTCGTGGCTGGCGAGCGGATCGGCCATCGAGCGCGGTACCGAGCCGAGCGCGGCCTGGTGGAGGATAAAGTCGACGCCTTCGACGATCGAGGTGCAATCTGCGCGGTCGCGAATGTCGCCTTCGACGAAACGGAAGCTGCCGCCGCCGCCTCCGCCTGCTGACTCGGCCTCGGCCAGGTTGGAGCGATGGCCGGTGGCGAAGTTGTCGAGCCCGACGACATTCTGTCCTGCCGAAAGTAGCGCCTCAACGAGGTTCGAGCCGATGAAACCGGCGGCCCCCGTGACCAGCCAGGTTGCGTTGGCCGACCGAATTCGATCGACGATATCGTCCGATAGATGTTGGATCATGAATCTCCCGCCCGCATTGCGTTTCCCTCACGCAATGACGTTACCGCTTACAAACGTCCGCAGCCTCTCGCGCAAGTTCTTTTGCACCGCTAAGGGTAGCGCAACGCGAGCCCGAGGAGTGCGAATGTCCCTTCCCCCGATCCTGTCAAACCTGCGCATCCCCGTCGTTGCCGCACCCCTGTTCATCATCAGCCATCCCGCGCTCGTCATCGCGCAGTGCAAGGCCGGAGTGGTCGGCAGTTTCCCGGCGCTCAATGCGCGGCCGGCGAGCCAGCTCGACGAATGGCTTCACGAAATCAGCGAAGCGCTGGCCAAGCATGACGCCGAGCATCCCGACCGCCCGTCGGCGCCGTTTGCGGTCAACCAGATCGTCCATCCGTCGAACACGCGGTTCGAGGAGGACATGGCGATTTGCGAGAAGCACAAGGTGCCGATCGTCATCACCTCGCTTGGCGCGCGGGTCGATTTGAACGATGCGGTCCACCGGTGGGGCGGAATTACGCTGCACGACATCATCAACGACATGTACGCGCACAAGGCGATCGACAAGGGCGCCGATGGACTGATTGCCGTTGCCGCCGGGGCTGGCGGACACGCCGGCAAATGGTCGCCGTTCGCGTTGGTCCAGGAAATTCGTGAATGGTTCGAAGGGCCGCTGCTGTTGTCAGGCGCGATTGCACGCGGCCAGTCGGTGCTCGCCGCGCAGGCGATGGGGGCCGACCTCGCTTATATCGGGTCGCCCTTCATCGCGACGCACGAAGCGCGCGCGATGGACGAATATAAGGAAGAGATCGTCAAGTCGGGCGCGGGCGATATCGTCGCCTCGTCGCTGTTCACCGGCGTTCATGGCAATTATCTGCGCGGATCGATCGTCCGGTCGGGGATGGACCCCGACAATTTGCCCGAAAGCGACCCAAGCGCGATGAACTTCGGCGGTGCCAAGGCGTGGAAGGATATCTGGGGTTCGGGCCAGGGCATTGGCGCGATCAAGGACGTCGTCGGCGCGGGCGAACTGGTCGACCGGTTGGCAAGCGAATATGCCGAGGCCAAGGCCGCGCTCTGCGCTTAAGCGATGGTTTCGAGTTTTGTCCGCCAAACATCGGGCAAGGCGACCGGGCGGCGGCTGGCGCGATCGACATAGACGTGGGTGAAATAGCCTTCGGCGGCGGGCTTTTCGGCGCCCAGGGCAAACACGCCGAGGCGATAAGTGACGCTGCTGCTGCCCAGCTTTTCGACCCCAAGGTGGATTTCGACCGAGCCGGGATATTCGAGCGGCGCGAAATAGCGGCAGCCGGTTTCGACGACGAGGCCGATCGGGTCGCCATGGGCGATATCGAGTAGGCCGTTGGCAATCAGCCATTCGTTCACGGCGGTGTCAAACCAGGCATAATAGATCGTGTTGTTGACGTGTCCGTAAGCATCATTGTCGGCCCAGCGCGTCGTGATGGTGGTCGCATGGCGGTAACTGCCGCGCGTGCGCGGTTCGGGACGCGTAGTCACCACGCAGCCTCATAGAGGCGCCGCGCATCGGCTTCGTCGATCGGGCACGGGTTGTTCACCAGCAGACGTTGCTGCTTCATTGCTTCGGAAGCCAGCAGCGGGATCTGATCTTCGCTGACACCATGATCGCGCAGGCGCAATTGCAGGCCGCTAGCCACCGAGAGTTGGTCGAGCTTGTCGATCAGGCGGGCGCAGCGGGCCTGGCTGCCCTGCCCCGCGCATGACGGATCGACGATGTCGGCGAGCTGGGCGTAAAGCTCGCGCGCCGCCTCGCTATTATGTTGCAGAACCGGGCGCAGCATCAGCGCATTGCTGAGGCCATGCGGAAGGTGATGAAGGCCACCAAGCGGATAGGCCAAGGCATGGACGCCGGCGACCGGCGCATTGGCAAAAGCAAGTCCTGCCAGATGCGCGCCAAGCAGCATGGCGGAGCGTGCATCGAGATCGTCGGGTTGTTCGCACGCGCGAATGATATTGGCCGAGAGTAATTTCAGCGCCTCGCGGGCATAGAGGTCGCTGATCGGGTTCTTTGCCTTGGCTGAAGTGAAGGCTTCGACGGCATGAACCATCGCGTCGATCCCGGTCGCCGCGGTCAACGAACGCGGTTTGCCGACCGTAAGCGCCGCGTCGAGTGCCGCCCAGTCCGCGATCAGGGAGGGAGAGTTGACGCCGCGCTTCTCGCCGCCTTCGCAGGTGATGACGGCGACCGGAGTCGCTTCGCTGCCCGTGCCGGCGGTGGTCGGGACCAAGGCGAGCGGGAGCCCTTGCCCTGTTGCCAGCCCGACCCCCCAGATCGAGTCGAGATCGTCGCCGGTGCCAAGCAGATAGGCGGCAAGCTTGGCAACATCCATTGGGCTGCCGCCGCCGAAGCCGACGACATTGGTCGCGCCGCCTGCGCTGCCGGCCTCGACCGCAGCGAGCAACGTCTCCTTCGACGGATCGGCTTCGACCTCGGCAAACAGGATGACGGAGCGCCCCGATGCTTCGAACGCGTCTCGGCATTCGTCTGCAAGACCGAAGGCGATGACGTCACGGTCGCTGACAAACAGGCATGGGCCAGCCGGCAAGTGCCTTGGCAGGCCGGTGGCTGAACCGGGGCCGGACAACAAGGCCGGGCCGGGATGAAAGGTGAATGGCTGCATCGTGGGCAACCTTAGGGACTCAGGCGTCGCGGTTCCAGATCAGGTCGCGTTCGAGCCGACCCATCAATGCGCGCGCCGGGCTTTGCACCGGTACGTCGATCATCTGGCCCTCGTCGAGCCGTTTCACCCGCGAATAAAGATCGGAACTTGCGGCGATCAACTGGCGCGCGGTCGGTGGCATCTGGGCGATGATGTCGGCGTCGCTTTCCCCGGCGCGACCAAGTCTGCGTTCCGGACGTCCGCCATCGGCAGCGCGAATTTCACCGCTTTCGACGGCGCGCTGGGTCAACAGCCAGGCGACGATATGCATGATGCGCGTCGTCACCTTCAACGATTCGCAGGCAAAGCCGACCCGCGCGAACGGTTCGAGCGCCTGCTGATCGGCGCGGCCGCCTTCGTCGAAATACGCGCGCGCTTCGTCCGCAAGCACCATCGCTTCGGTGTAGAGCGCGTCGATGAGCCGCGGAGTGATGCGGCTCTCGCGGGCGGATTGATCGAACGATTCGTCCATGAAGGTAATGTTGCCAAAATCCATCGCGGGTTGAAACGCCTGTCTTGCCGGTGCGCTCCCATGCAGGGAGACTTGTCCCATGCCGGGACGGCAAATCAGGCGATGATGTCGGGAACGATTCGGTCGTTGAGCGCGGCGATTTCATCCTTAAGAATCAATTTGCGCTTCTTGAGTCGCGCGATTTCAAGCTGGTCGACCGAGCCCGCCTGTCGCAAGTCCTCGATTTCGCCGTCGAGCTGTCGATGCTCCGCCTTCAACATTTCCAGGACCTGGCGCGGATCGTCATCGTTCATCGCCGCCTCGTCTAGCCGACGCCGACGCCCACGTCACGACATCACGTCAACGACCGTCCGACCCCCTTCAGCGATGGGCCGATGTTGCAGGATGAAGACAAAACCTTCGAAACGTGATTTACTCATTTTCGTCACTCCACCAGCGAAGAAAGGAATGACTCCAATGAATCAGGCTCAAGTCGAGTCACTCGAACAGAAGCACGCCGCGCTGGAAGCGCTTATCAACAAAGAAGAGCATCGCCCCCATCCGGATGACGTCCGGTTGCACGAGCTGAAAAAGGAAAAGCTCCGAATCAGGGACGAAATGACCGGCCACTTCCATTAAGGAAGGCCGGTTTTTTCATGTGCGATGGGGCGGGCCAGTCGCCCGCCCGATCAGCAATCATCAATCGTCGCGAGAAACCCGCTCGATGCGCTCATGCTTTTCCTGCGCTTCGAGGGTCATTGTCGCGATCGGACGCGCTTCGAGCCGTGCGAGCGAAATCGGTTCGCCGGTCACTTCGCAATAGCCATATTCGCCTTCGAACAAGCGGCGCACCGCCGAATCAATCTTGGCGATCAACTTGCGCTGGCGATCTCGAGTGCGCAGCTCGATCGACCAGTCGGTCTCGCTCGATGCGCGGTCAGCCATGTCAGGTTCGCGCAGGGTATCGACCTGCAACTGAGCCATCGTGGCCCGCGATTCGTCGACGATGGCTTCTTTCCAGCTGCGCAACTTACCGAGAAAATAAGCCTGTTGCAGCGGATTCATGAATTCTTCGTCGACGGAGGGACGATAATCCTCGGGCAAATTGATCTCGTCGAACCGTTGTGATCCGTAAATGTCTTTAAGAGCGGTCGCCATTTCAAATCCCTCCCCAGACGCGCATCACCCACCGCTTCTGCGACCGGGCGACCGGTCACAGCCGGAGGCGATTCCACTAAGCTTTCCCGGCACTTGGACGGGTCGGCTGGTCATCCCCAAGGGGCCTATAGGTAAAGGGCACAGGCTTAACAAGCACTGACCGACTGACCCGCGGAATTATCGACGATTGTTGCCAAATGAGCGCAGCATTGGCGGGGCGCGATGCTTCCCCCATAGCAGTGCCATGCGAATCCTGATCACCAACGACGACGGCATCGATGCCAAGGGACTATCTCTTCTCGAGTCGGTTGCTTCGTATTTAAGCGATGACATTTGGGTGGTAGCTCCCGCCGAGGAGCAATCCGGTACGGGCCATTCCTTGACGCTGACCCAGCCGATCCGCTTGCGCCGCCACGCAGAAAGACGGTTTTCGGTTACCGGGACACCGACCGATGCCGTGATGATGGCGCTGGCGCATGTGATGAAGGACAGCCCGCCCGACCTGATCCTGTCCGGGATCAACCGTGGGGCGAACCTGGCCGAGGATGCGACCTATTCAGGGACGGTATCGGCGGCGATGGAGGGCGCGCTCGCCGGTGTGCCGTCGATCGCGCTGAGTCAGGCCTATGCGCGGCAGGGCATGGGCGCGACGGTGCCTTTTGCCGCAGCCGAGGCGTGGGCGGAAAAGGTGATTGCGCCGCTGATGGCCAATCCGATGGCGCCCGGCACGTTGGTCAATGTGAATTTTCCCGCGATCGAAGCGGATGCGGTCAAGGGAATCCGCGTCTGCCGCCAGGGATTTCGCGACTATGGACGACTGCAGATCATCGAACGGCAGGATCCGCGCGGTTTTCCTTATTTTTGGTTCGGGCTCGCCGCGACGGTGCAGACGGCAGGGCACCAGACCGACCTCGAAACCGTGGCCGATGGCTATGTCAGCGTGACCCCGCTTCACCTCGATTTGACACATGAGCCGTCGCTGGCGCGGCTCGGGACGTTGTTCGACAAGGATGGGTGACCTGCTGTCCAGCGTCGGCAAGCTGCGCAACATCGGGCGCGCGGCTGATCCGAAATTCGATCGAAGGCTGGTCGTCTTGTTCCTCGGCTCGCTGGTCGCAGGCCTCAGCGAATTGTTGTCGATCGGAAGTGTCCTGCCACTTCTTCTGCTCGCCAATGGCGGGCGTTCGGCCGCTGTGCTTAATATCTCTCCGCTGATCGGCGGGGATATCCGCACCTGGGCAATGTTGTTTGCCGCGTTGGTGGCAATGACGGCGGCGTTGCGGATGTGGCTTGCGCAATTTTCGCAACAGCAGGTGCTCGAAGTCGGTTCTGAGGTGAGCATTGCGGTGCATGCCCGAGTGCTGGAGCAGCCCTATTCCTACCATGTCCAGCATCACAGCAGCGCGTTGATTGCTGCTATCGGAAAGGTCGACCAGCTCGTCTTCGGCGTTGGTTGGCCGCTTGTCCAGGCGATCGCGGCGGCGATTGTCGGAGCGGCGATCATGACACTTCTGATCGGGTTGCAACCGCTTGCGACGCTGGTCGCCTGCGCTGCCGTCGGCAGTTTCTACATTCTCATTTCCCATATGCTCACCCGGCGTCTGCGCACGCATGGTGAGGTGGCGTCAACTGCCTATCAACAGCAAGTGCGTTTGCTTCAGGATAGCGTCGGCGCAATTCGCGACTTGCTGGTCGAACGCCGACAATCCTACTTCGTCGAGGCGTTCGCCAAGGCCAGTCGGGCGATCGTTGCGGCGCGGCGTGGGACCGATATGCTCGGCAACGCACCGCGTTTCTTGATCGAAGCGGTCGGGATGATCGTATTTGCGGGTTTCACATTGGTGCTTGCGAACCGTGCCGGAGGACTGGGATCAGCCATTCCGATCCTTGCGGTATTTGCGCTGGCGGTGGTCAGGCTGCTGCCGCTTGCGCACCAATTGTTTCGCGGCTGGGCGAATGTGACGGCCGAGCGCGCAGTGATCGATGAGGTTGCCGCGCTGCTCGCCCTGCCAAAGGCGCCACGGCTAAGGGGACGTGATCTTGTGTTCGAGCGCGAAATTGCGTTGCGCGGTGTCGCCTTCGGCTATGATGAAGGGGCGGCGATCGTCGATGGGCTCGATCTGGTCATTGGCAAGGGCGAGTGGATCGGACTGACCGGACCGACCGGCGGCGGGAAGAGCACGATTGGCGACCTTCTGCTTGGCCTGCTGACCCCGCGTTGGGGCGCGCTGATTCTCGATGGCGAGGAACTCACCGCCGCCGACCTGGACGGCTGGCAGGCGCAGGTTGCGCCGGTTTCGCAGGCGGTATTCGTCGCCGACATGTCGATCGCGAGGAATATCGTGTTCGCCGATGACGGCCCGACCGACGAAGTCCGGCTGGGCGAAGCGGTTCGCATCGCGCGGCTCGGCGAATGGATCGGGTCGCTTCCCGGAGGGCTCGACAGCGAAGTCGGTGAAGGCGGGCGGCGAATTTCCGGCGGACAGCGCCAGCGTATCGGCATTGCCCGTGCGCTCTACAAGGACGCCTCGTTTCTGTTGCTCGACGAGGCAACCAACGCGCTTGACGAGGATACCGAAAAGACATTCCTTGCGGCGCTCCGTGCTTCGCGCCCGACGTGTAGCGTGGTCATCATTTCACACAGAGAGGCCGCCCTCGCCGCCTGCGACCGGATATACCGGATCGAAGGCGGACGAGCAGCGGCCCGCTGATCGTTCGAATATTTACTTGTCGTCGTCTTCGGCGTCGGGACCGACCATCAAGACTTCGCCAATGTCGGCCTTCTTGCCGCGGATGGCGGCTTCGAGCTTGTCGGCCATCTCGGGATTTTCCTTGAGGAACGTCTTGGCGTTCTCGCGGCCCTGCCCGATGCGCGTTGAGTCATAGCTGAACCAGGCGCCCGACTTGTCGACGATTCCGGCCTTGACGCCGAGATCGAGGATTTCGCCGACCTTGCTGACGCCTTGCCCGTACATGATGTCGAATTCGACCTGCTTGAACGGCGGCGCGACCTTGTTCTTGACGACCTTCACGCGGGTCGTGTTGCCGACGATATCGTCGCGGTCCTTGATCTGACCGATCCGACGGATGTCGAGGCGGACCGAGGCGTAGAATTTCAGCGCATTGCCGCCGGTCGTGG
>JBDTMR010000052.1:0-10783 GCA_039934175.1 Sphingomicrobium sp. | reverse complement strand
CCGGCGCCGACGATAAATAGCCATTTCATTCGGCTGCGGTTGAAGCGCTGCCGTGCCGTCGATCAAGTGCTGCGTTCCCGCGGCCGGGACCGATCATGTTTCTTGCCGATGTTCGTCGCCAATCGTGGCTGCTGATTGGTTCGCTGATCGTAGTTTTGGCGATGCTAGCGCTCGTCCGTCCGGTCAGCCACGACGAAAGCCAATATGTCGCCGCGACGGCCCTTGCCGTCCATCATTTGCCGTATCGCGACTTCGCCTTGCTTCAAACGCCCTTGCAGCCCTTGCTGTTTGCACCGCTTGCGATGCTAGCGCCCGGCTGGCTGTTTCTTTCGTTGCGGCTGGTAAATGCAATGCTCGGCGTCATTACCGCGCTGTTGCTGTTTGTCTCGATGCGCAGGGCAGGGGCGCCGCGCAACCACTCGGCTGCTGCAACCGTCCTTTTCCTGAGTTGCGGGGCGACGTTGTTCACTGTTGCCGTTGCGCGCAATGACGTCCTGCCGATGGCGCTGATGGCGGGCGCGATGGCGCTGCTTGCAGGATCGACCAGCCCGACGCGGGTTGCTGGCGCCGCGTTTGCGCTCGGTGCTGCGACGGCTGCGAAAATCAGCTTCGCTTTCCCTGCTGCCGCTCTTCTCGCACTGGCCTTGCTTGGACCGGCCAATGTTCGCGCCGCCGTGCCGTGGCGCTACGTCGTCTTGGGATTCCTGCCACCATTCATCCTGGTTGCCATGCTTGCGCTGGCAGCACCCAACGCCTTCCTTTTCGAAGTGATCACCTTTCCTGCCAAGGCGCCGGCCGAATGGTATCAACGTACTGGAAAAGGCTTCAAGCTGGGCTTCGGCCACCCCGTGGAATTCTTGAAATTGCTCGCCACCGGACCTGCTTTGGCGGCCTTGGTCACGGTTGGTGTCGCCGGTTGGAGATGCCGCGAGGCGCACGCCAAAAACGTCAATGCATGGCTATTCGGAAGTTTTGCGACGGCCGGCCTCATCGCAGCCTATCTCCCCAACCCGTCGAACCAGCAATATCTGGCCAGCCTCTTGGTCCCGTTATTCGCCTGTCTCGGCCTGACCGTCGCGGACCACGCACGACCTTCGCCGCAGGCCCTCGCCGCGTGGTCGGCGTTCGCGCTGATAGGCGTTCTTCCAAGCGTCGAAGCCGTGGCGGGCGCCATCCACCAAAAATCGTTTGTCGCCATCGACGTGGAACGCGATGCGCACCGGATTGGGACGGAACTGGACGAGGCTGGAATTGGCGGGCCATTGGCCGGTCTCTCGGCGCATTATTATGTCGATTCGGGTCGGCCACTGGCACCGGAATTTGCGGCCGGACCATTTGCCTATCGAATGGTCGGCCTGACCACGTCAAGCAACGACCGCGACTGGCACATCGCGGTGCGCAATCGTCCTGGTGAGCTGGAGCCGTCGTCGACTGCCGCCGTCATCACTGGCAAGGAAGGGCGAAATCATCGCGGCATCGTCCTCGATGACGACCTTGCCCGAAGCGCACTTCGGGCCGGTTTCGAACCGGTCTTTGCCGTCGGCGACCTCAAGGTCTGGCTTCGTCACGCCGATGCCGATGCATGGGCCCGCGTCAATCCGCGTGAGCGGCAATGGCATGATCGTCTGAAGCGCACACTCGACCGTCGGGCAAGACTGACGGATACCGTTTTGGCAGAGCCGCCTTTGCGAAGTTAGATTTTGGCTTTGCGCGCTTCCGCGATGGCGTTCTTCATGTCTTCATAGGGCACGGCGGCGTTGATGATCTGATTGCCGACGACGAACAATGGCGTTCCGGTCGCACCAAGCTGTTCGGCCATCGCGATATTGTGGCGGATTTCGCCGTCGAACGTGCCGTCTCGCGCCATTTCGGGGGTGACACCAAGCCGCTGCGCGACCGCGCCGATATTCTCCGTGGTTGGACGACCGGCGGCAAACAATTCGTCGTGGAACGCTTTGAACTTGCCGGACTTGGCAGCAGCCAGCGATGCCCGTGCGGCAACCGCACTGTCGGGGCCAAGGATCGGTAATTCGCGATAGACGACGCGAAGCCCCTTGTCCTCGGCCAGCAAACGGTCGATCGCCGGGTTCGACTGGCGGCAATATCCGCAGGCATAATCGAAGAAATAGGTTAGCGTAACGTCGGGCTTGGCAGCGCCGGCCCAGGCTGATGCAAACGGCGTTTCCATCTGAGCGCGGATCGGATCGAGCGACTTGACGGCCTGCTGGTGATTGAGTGCCTTCTGGCCTTCGATCAGGATTTGCGGCTCGCGCATCAACGCGTCGCGGACCAGTCGCGGCCCGATCAATTGCGGTGCGACGATTGCCAGCAGCCCGGCAGTGACGATCGATCCGATTGCGCCGCCGACGATTGCCGACCCCCAGGCGGGATTGTTAACTTCCGTCACCCTCGGGCTTTTCCTTTTTCTTGTGCTTCTTGTCCTTGTCCAGTTCAGCCTTGCTGACAAGGGCGATGTCTTGGGCCCGCAGGAAGTCCGGCGTGCCCTTGGGAATTCCCGCCATCGCGGTATTGGCGCTGGCCAGTGCAAGCTTGGCTTCGCCCTGCAAATTCTGGCTTTCGGCCATTGACAGAGCGGCGCGCGAACGATCGCCTTCCTGATCGTAGATCATTCCAAGCTGGAGCCATGCGAACGGATTGTCGTTGTCGCGATTGACCGCATTCTTCAGGACCTGCTTCGCCTCAGCCAGATTGGCCCGGTCTTCGGTCGCAACCAGGGCGTGGCCAAGGGTGACGGCGATCATCGGTTGGTCGGGTGCTGCCGCTACCGCGCGGCGGAGGAGCGGGATCGCATCCTTCGGTCGGCCCGATTCCAGCAGGATCTGTCCCTTCAATTCCAGGAAGAACGGATCGGTCGGGTTGCTGCTCAGCAACGCGTCGGATTCGGACAGCGCTTTGTCGGGGTAAGCACCAAGGTGGTAGGCATAAGCGCGCGCATAATGGGCGGGCACGCTCTGGTCGCTTTCAGGATAACGGACGACCGCCTGCTTGGAATCGACGAACCCGTAGAGCTTGGCCTTTACGCGCTGGAAACGCGCTTCCAATACAGGGTCGGTCGGGCGCGACCAGGCCGCATCCTTTTCATAGATTTCCTTGAGCGCCTGGATACGTTCCTGACTGAGCGGGTGGGTTCGGTCGTAACTGTCGGTGGCGTAGACCGCGAGACGATATTCCTGCTTGCGCAGCTTGTCGAAGAACGAAAGGCTGCCTTTGCCGCTGATCCCGGCCTTGTGCAGGTAGGAGGCCCCGGCCAGATCGGCCGAACTTTCCTGCGCGCGGGTGAACGACATGAAATTGCCCATCGCCGCACGCTGACCAGCCATAACGATTCCCATCCCGGCATCGGGCGCACCGGCGGCGGCGGCTGCAATCCCGAGAAGCAGCGACAGGATGGTAATTCCGGTTGCAGCGCGCGCGCCCTCATCGAAGCGGATCACGTGGCCGCCCGCGACGTGGCCCAATTCGTGCGCAATGACGCCTTGGACCTGGTTGGCGTTATCGGCTGCAGTCAGCAGTCCGCTGTGGATGTAGACGACCTGACCGCCCGCAACGAAGGCGTTGATCTCGTCATCGTTGAGCAGGACGATCTTGACGTTCTTGGGATCGAGACCTGCGGCCGTAATCAGCGGAGCGCTCATGTCGCGGAACAGCAATTCGGTTTCGCTGTCACGGAGAACCGATTGAGCTGCGGCGGGTTGCGCCGCGGCGGTCGCAAGAGTCAGGGCGATCAGAAGCCAGCCAAGCAGGCGGTTTGTCGTGCGTCGCATACCCCGCTGTCTCACTTGCGGCCTGAACGCCCGATGAAAGAAGGAGGGGTATTGCCCCTCCCTCGATCGATCATTGCTAGTTTTAGCCAAACGTACGCTGCCACCAGCCACCGCGACGCGGCGTGCCATCGTCGGCAACGCCATCATCGGTGACGGATGCGGCCGGTTCAGCAGCGACCGGAGCGGTTTTCGCCTTGGCTCTTGCCTTCGGTTTGGCGGCAGGCGCTGGTTCAACCAAAGGCGCGACATCGTCGCTTTCCGCCGGCTTCGTCTTGGCGCGGGGTGCGCGCTTTGGTTTGGCGGGCGCTTTGGCTGCGGGCTCTTCGCTCACCGTTTCGGCAACCGGCGTGGCCTGGGAAGCGGGCTCGGCCTTTTTGGCGCGGGTCCGTTTCTTCGGCTTCTCGTCGGCGGCCGGCGCCTCGCCCGTCTCTGCGACCGGCGCTTCGACCTTGGACTCGACCGGCTGGCTGACTTCCTTGCGAGCGCGCGGACGACGACGGGTCTTGGGCTTGTCGTCGCCATCGCTCGTTGGCGCGTCGGCCAACGGTTCGGCATCGGCCGTTACCGCTTCGACCATCGGGGCTTCGTCGTTCGCGATCTCGCTCGGCGAATCGCCGCCACGACCGCGACGCCCACGACCACCGCGACGACCGCGCCGACGGCGGGGTCCTTCGCTGTCGCTATCGCCATCGGAGAGACGTTCCGGCGATTGCTGGGCTTCACCCTCGCTTTCGCTGGCGCCGTCATCGGCCGAATGTTCGGCAGCTTCGGCCTGGTCGTCCTGGGGGCGGCGATTGCGACCGCGACCACCACGACGGCGGCGGCGGCGCTTGCGGCCGTCGCCTTCATCCCGGTCGTCCCGTTCTCCGCGACCACCGCGAGCATTGCGATCGCCCTTTTCTTCCTCGTCGTCGTCGCTATCGCTCTCCTCGTCGACATGATCGTCGAAATCGTCATCGTCATCTTCGACGATCGGCGCTGCGGCGCGCGGTGCGCCCACCGGCTTGGGGCCCGAACTTTCGACCGCCATCCGGGCCCCTTCGAGGACCTCGTCGATGACGACTTCGACTGTGACGCCGTAGCGTTCTTCGATCTCGGCGAGCTCGGCGCGCTTCTTGTTGAGCAAATAAACCGCGGCCTCGCGGCCGGCCCGAAGCGTGATCTTCTCACCGCGACCGCGGGCGGCTTCGTCTTCGATAATTCGAAGGGCGCTGAGTCCCGACGAACTCGCCGTGCGCATTAGTCCGGTGCCTTCGCAATGCGGACATTCCTTGGTCGATGCCTCGAGAACACCAGTGCGCAGGCGCTGGCGGCTCATCTCCATCAGGCCGAAGCTCGAAATCCGACCGACCTGGATCCGGGCGCGGTCGTTGCGGAGCGCGTCCTTCATCGCCTTTTCAACCTTACGGTTGTGGCTGTTCTGTTCCATGTCGATGAAATCGATGACGACCAGGCCGGCCATGTCGCGAAGACGCAACTGGCGGGCGATTTCATGGGCCGCTTCGATGTTGGTCGCGAACGCTGTCTGCTCGATATTATGCTCGCGCGTCGAACGGCCCGAGTTGATATCGATCGACACCAATGCTTCGGTCGGGTTGATGACCAGATAGCCGCCGCTCTTCAGCTGGACGACCGGCTGGTACATGGCGTTAAGCTGGTCTTCGATTCCATAGCGCTGGAACACCGGCGTCGGGTCGACATAGTGGCTGACCCGCTTCACATGGCTCGGCATCAGAAGCTTCATGAACCCGCGCGCGGCCTTGTAACCATCTTCGCCCTCGACGATCACCTCGTCGATCTCCTTGTTGTAGAGATCGCGGATCGCGCGTTTGACGAGGTCGCTGTCACGGTAGATCAGCGCCGGAGCGCTGCTGCCGAGGGTCTTTTCGCGAATTTCATCCCACAGGCGAGCGAGATAGTCGAAATCGCGCTTGATCTCGACCTTGGTGCGCTCAAGGCCCGCGGTGCGAACGATCAGGCCCATCGTCGAGGGCAAGTTCAAGTCGCCCATGATCGACTTGAGGCGTTTGCGATCCGAACCATTCGAAATCTTGCGCGAAATCCCGCCGCCATGGCTGGTGTTCGGCATCAGCACGCAATAGCGGCCGGCAAGGCTCAAATAGGTGGTGAGCGCGGCGCCCTTGTTGCCGCGTTCTTCCTTGACGACCTGGACCAACAGCACCTGGCGGCGCTGGATGACGTCCTGGATCTTGTAGCGGCGGCGCAGCGCCTGGCGCTTCTTGCGAAGCTCATCGGCGGCGCTTTCGTCGACCGGCGAACGCGAACTTTCGGTGCCAACGGCATCCATGCCGTTGCCGCCGTCTTCGCCATCGTCATAGTCGTCGGGCCGATCGTCGGTGCCGTCGTCCTCGTGATGCGGGTCGAGCGCCATGTCGTCGGCTTCGAAGCGCAGGCGCTCTTCCTCGGCGGCATGTTCCGCCTCTTCGCGAAGCAAGGCATCGCGATCCGACTTCGGAATCTGGTAATAATCGGGATGGATTTCGCTGAAGGCCAAGAAGCCATGGCGATTGCCGCCATATTCGATGAACGCCGCCTGCAGCGACGGTTCGACCCTGGTTACCTTGGCGAGATAGATATTCCCTTTGAGTTGCTTGTGTTCGGCAGATTCGAAATCAAATTCTTCGATCCGATTGCCTGTTGCGACCGCTACCCGGGTCTCTTCCGGGTGGCGCGCATCGATTAGCATGCGCGTTGGCATTGAATATTCTCCGGATGCGCCCGGACCCTGACGGGCGGGGGCGCATGTTGGTTTGGGCCGCGGCCTCAACGGCGGCGGCGATCTGTGCGGATATTGCCTCTGCTGCAACAACGCGTCCGGAATTGCGGACGAACGCCATACCCTGCCCGGCAGGGAGCATGTGGGTGGCGTCCAGTGGCGTCATGTAGCGTCAACCTCGTGAAACCGCGCTTTTTCGTGCGCGGGCCGCCAAACAGGCGAGCAAGCGAGCGGTAGCATCGCACCGTCGTCGCCGCAATCGAAACCGCAACGCTTGCGCACAAGCGCGACGCTGGCGATAGGAAGGGCAATGAAGCGGGACCTTATGATCGCGGTTGCCGTCGGCGCATTGTTGCTTGCCGGACTGGGGACCTTCGTCTGGTCGCGCTCGCATGACGGCGGATCAAGCGACGACGCATTGCTTGGCGAGGCGCGGTCCGGCGGAGTCACGGTCGAACTGGCCGAGCCGGTCCGCAACGTCGCGATCACCGGCACCGCCGCCGCCGGACGACCAATCGTGCTGATCGATCCTGGGCACGGTGGCCGCGATCCCGGCGCGAGCGGCGTTTCTGCGACCACGGTGGAAAAGGAACTGACGCTCGCCCTGGCCCGCGAATTGCGTGATCGGCTTGCCAACGGCGGCCGGGTTCGCGTCGCAATGACCCGCGACGGCGACGATACGCTGACCCTTGAGCAGCGAGCCGACATTGCCCGACGGATCGGTGCAACGCTGTTCATTTCGATCCATATGGACAGCGCGCCCAATCCCGCCGCGCGGGGCGCCACCGTCTATTCATTGTCCGATGTCGCTTCAGACGCCGAAGCGGCGCGTTTCGCGATGGCCGAAAATTCGGCGGGCGGCCAACTGTCGAGTGACCGCGATGCGAGCGTCCGCTCGTTGCTCGCCGATCTCGCCCTTCGCGAACAGATGACCGATTCCGCCGCATTGGCGTCGCGCCTTGTCGAATCGGGAAAGAACGGAGTGCTGCTTCGGCCCGAGCCACACAAATTTGCGGCGTTTCACGTCATTCGTCGATCCCAGGTACCCGGGGTGTTGTTCGAGGCCGGCTATCTCAGCAACACCGAGGATGAGGCAATGCTGCTTCGTCCGGAAGGCCGCAAGACAATCGTCGCTGCGCTCGCCAACGCGCTGGAGGCACAGGCTTCAATCCTGCGTGCGCGTTGATGTGCTTTGCGCGGGCGCACATTGCCGCTAGATGCTGACGCCGACCATGCCGACCCTTCCCGACCTGATGTCCCGTCTGCCAGACCTCACCGCATTCAACGCGCGCGTCCATGCGCGAGTCGATCCGTGGTGGGACAAGCGCTGGTTCCGCCGATTGACGTGGGCGGGGGTCGTCGCCTTCTTCCTCGGCGCTGCCACCTTCGTCTATTTTTCGCTGTCGGTGCCCAGTTCGGAAACCTTGCTTGCCTATCGGTCGGCATTGCCGTCGAACGTGCGCGGCTATGACGGCAATCCGGTGCAGACCTTCGCCCGCGAACGGCGTGTCGAGTTGAGCTACGACGAATATCCGCCGCTGGTCGTCCACGCCTTCATTTCCGCCGAGGACAAGACTTTCTTCAGCCATGGTGGCATTGATTATCCGGGCCTTCTCGGTGCGGTCTTCGATTATTCGACCAAGGCGGTCACTGGCGGCCGCGCGCGCGGCGGTTCCACGATCACCCAGCAGGTCGCCAAATATCTGCTGCAGGACGATTCCTACGCGATCAGCCGCAAGGCGCGCGAGGCGATCCTCGCCTTCCGGCTCGAAGATACGCTGAGCAAGGAGCAGATCCTCGAACTCTATCTCAATTCTATCTTTCTGGGCCGTAACGCGTACGGAATCCAGGCCGCAAGCCGCGCCTATTTCGACAAGGACGTGGCCGATCTGACCCTACCGGAGGCTGCGTATCTGGCCGTCCTTCCCAAGGCACCGAGCAATTACGATCCGGTCCGCGCCACCGCAAAGGCGATGGCACGGCGCAACTATGTGCTCGGGGAAATGGCCAACAACGGATATATCACTGCCGCCCAGCGCGATGCGGCCGCGTCGGCTCTGCTCGACGCGATCCCCTACGGATCGAACGCCAAATTTCGTCAAATGGGCGGCTATTATATGGAGGAGGTGCGCCGCGACCTCATCAAGCGGTTCGGCGAGAATGCCGATAATGGCCCGAATAGCGTTTACGCCGGCGGTCTATGGGTTCGCACATCAATGGTCCCCAAGATGCAGGATGCCGCGGCGGAAGCGCTGCGCGAGGGTCTTGCCACCTTTGATGGTGGGCGCGGCTGGAAAGATACTGGACTGACGATAGATACCGACGGCGATTGGGCGAGCCAGCTTCGTAACGCCGCACTCGGCACCGGCTTCCCCGACTGGAAGAAAGCGGTCGTACTCGAAAAATCCTCGGGCAAGGCAACGCTCGGCTTTGCCGACGGCACGCGTGGAACCTTGCCGGCGGGCAATGCGCAGCAGGCCAAGCGCGGCGGCGGCGGAAGCGCCTTCGCCAATCTCAAACCCGGCATGATCGTCATCGCCAAGCAGGTCGGTGGGGGCAGCTATGCACTCCGCTCGATCCCCGAAATCGGCGGCGCGTTCCTTGCCGAGGAAGTACACACTGGCCGCGTGCTTGCCATGCAGGGCGGCTTCGATGTGATCGGATCGTCATACAACCGCGCCACCCAGGCCAAGCGTCAGCCGGGTTCGTCGTTCAAGCCGATCGTCTACGTCACCGCGCTGGAAAACGGCATGACCCCGGCGTCTATCGTCGTCGATGCGCCGTTCTGCGTCTGGCAGGGAGCCGGACTTGGCAACAAATGTTTCCGCAACTTCGATGGCGGATATGCCGGTCCCAAGACGATGCGCTGGGGCGTCGAACAGTCTCGCAACCTGATGACGATCCGTACCGCCAGCCAGACCGGGATGCCCAAGATCATCGCCAACGCCAAGAAACTCGGGCTCGGCGATTTTCCGAATTACCTCTCGATTGCGCTCGGCGCTGGTGACGTCACCGTCCAGGGCCTCGTCAATGCTTATGCCGTGCTCGCCAACCAGGGCCGCGAAGTGAAGCCGACCCTGATTGATTTTGTCCAGGACCGCGAAGGCAAGGTCATTTTCAGGACCGACAATCGCTGCACGGTGATGGAACGCTGCAACGCCGACGATTGGGACGGCAAGGCGATGCCCCGGCCGCCGCTCCGCCAGAAGCAATTGCTCGACCCGCAGGCCGCCTATCAGATGGTCCACATCATGGAAGGCGTCATCGAACGGGGTACGGCGACGGTGCTGCGCAGTCTCGACCGACCGTTGTTCGGCAAGACCGGAACGACGACCGGCCCAACCAATGTCTGGTTCGTGGGTGGAACGCCCGACATCGTGGCCGGCGTTTATCTCGGCTACGATCAGCCGCGTTCGCTGGGCGGTTATGCGCAGGGCGGCCGGATTGCTGCGCCAGTGTTCAAGCAATGGGCCGAAACCGCGCTCAAGGACGAGCCGAAAATTCCGTTCGTCGCTCCCGAAGGCATTCGCATGGTCCGCATCGACCGCGTGACCGGTAAGCGCGTTTTTGGCGCCTTCCCGACCACGGTCGACCCGAAGTCGTCAGTCATTTGGGAAGCGTTCCAGCCGGAGACGGAGCCGCGCCGCTCCTTCCGGCGGGACGAACGCGAGGCGGAGGCCGAGGCCGACGGACAGGTCAAGATGACCCGCGCCAAGCCGCTCAAGGCAAAGCCGAAACCGCAAGTCGCCAACAAGGCGCCGCAAGAGGATTTCTTGCAAAGGCAGGGCGGGATTTACTAGGCGGTCGAAGCCAACGCCATCGAATGAACGGCGTCCTGCCATCGCGGGACGCGAGATGAGGAATTTTCCATGCGCGCCGAAGCGCAAGCTCACGTTGACCAGATCAAGGCCGCCACCCAGTTGCTCCGCCGTTTCATTGATTGGGACGCCGCGCACAAACGGCTCGGCGAGCTCAATGCAAAGGTCGAGGACCCGACGCTGTGGGACGATCCCAAGGGCGCCCAGGACGTCATGCGTGAACGCCGCCGCCTGGAAGACGCGATCGGCGCAACGACGCGCATCGAGACCGAGCTCAAGGACACCGTCGAGCTGATCGAGATGGCCGAGATGGAAGGCGATGTCGGCATGGTCGATGACGGCGTCGCAAGCCTTGGCGAACTCGCTGAGCGCGCCGAGCGCGACAAGGTGGCGGCGCTGTTGGCGGGCGAGGCCGATGCCAACAACAGCTATGTCGAAATCAA
>JBDTMR010000051.1:0-10858 GCA_039934175.1 Sphingomicrobium sp. | reverse complement strand
TTGAACGACGATATCGAGACCGTCTTCCTGATGGCCGATGTCTCGTTGCAGCCGATTGCGTCGAACCTTGTCAAGGAAATCGCCCGCTACGGCGGCCCGATCGACAAGTTCGTTCCGCCCGGCGTGGTCGCCGACGTTGCTGCCAAGCTGGGACGATAGGCGGCCAATCACCGCTTTCGGGATCGCCGAAGCTGGGCTAGAGGCAGGAAATTGTGGGGCGGGAGTAGAAATTCGATGATCAAATCACTGTTTGCATTGCCCTTTTGTGCGCTCGCGTTGGCGGCGGCAGCGCCTGCGCCGACGCCCTCTGTCGGTCCGTCACTGGCCGCGCCGACCGAAATCGCGGCGAATTTGGCGAACCGCCTCAACCTGCAATTGTCTAATGGTGGGACCATCGTCGTGCAGCTTCGTCCCGACGTCGCACCGAACAATGTCTATCGAATCCAGCAACTTGCAAGCGCGGGTTTTTATAACGGCCTTGCATTCCACCGTGTCATTCCGGGTTTCATGGCCCAGGGCGGCGACCCGCTCGGCACTGGCGCTGGGGGATCAAAGCTCCCGGATCTCAAGGCCGAATTCAGCTCGCTCCCGCATCTTCGCGGCGTGATGGCGATGGCGCGGTCGGAGGCCGACGACAGCGCGAACAGCCAATTCTACATCATGCTGTCGGCAGGGATGACGCTCGATCGGCACTATACCGTCATCGGCCGGGTGATTTCCGGAATGGATGTCGTCGACCGGATCGAGGTCGGCGAGCCGCCGCTCAATCCGACCAAGATCGTTCGCGCCTGGATCGATGGTCCGTTGCCCGCACCCACTCCTGCGGCAGTGACGGCGCCGACGCCGGGCGAACCCGCTCCGGCGGAGCCTGCACCGGCGCAATAATGCGCGTCGACGCCTTCGATTTCGACCTACCCAATGACCGGATTGCGCTTCGCCCGGCGCGACCGCGCGATTCGGCGCGCATGCTGCTCGTCGACGGCGCCGACATAGCGGACCGTCAAATTCTCGATTTGCCCGACCTCCTCCGGCCCGGCGATGTGCTGGTGTTCAACGACACAAGGGTCATTCCGGCGCAGTTGGAGGGAACGCGGGGCGACGCGCGGATCGGGGCGACGCTGCACAAGCGCGAATCTTTGCGCGAATGGTGGGCATTCGTGCGCAACGCCAAACGGCTGCGCGACGGTGAAGTCGTGGACTTCGGCTCGGACGTGAATGCGACCGCTGTTCGCCGCGACCAAAGCGGGGCCATCCTGCTGGCCTTTCACGGTGACGAACCCGTCGAGGTCCTGCTCGAGCGCGCAGGGACGATGCCGCTCCCTCCGTATATCGCCGGAAAGCGCGCGACCGACGAGGATGATCGCCGCGATTACCAGACGATGTTCGCAAAGGAAGAAGGGGCGGTTGCCGCGCCGACCGCGGCGCTGCATTTCACCGACCGGCTGATTGCGGCGCTCGACGAACGAGGTGTCCAAAGGGAAACCTTGACGCTGCACGTCGGCGCCGGGACCTTCCTTCCGGTCAAGGTTGACGACACGGCAGAACATCAGATGCACAGCGAATGGGGACGGATCGATGCCGCGACCGCCGATCGCCTCAACGCGGCGCGCCGACGCGGCGGGCGCCTGATTGCAGTCGGCACGACTTCACTCCGCCTGATCGAAAGCGCCGCGGACGAGGATGGCACGATCCACCCGTTCGATGGTGACACCGCCATCTTCATCACACCAGGTTACCGCTTCCGCGCCACTGACGGGCTGATGACCAACTTCCATCTGCCGAAATCGACCCTGTTTATGCTGGTCTCGGCGCTGATGGGGCTCGATACGATGCAGGCCGCTTATGAGCACGCCATCGCGCACGACTATCGCTTCTACAGCTATGGGGATTCGTCGTTGCTACTTCCTCAGTTGCCGAAATAGCCCCACAGCAAGCGTGCGGTCATTGCCAGCGAGATAATGACGAGGAGGGGACGAATCACGCTAGCCCCGAACCGCATGGCGGTATGACTGCCAAGCCATGCGCCGGTCATCGATCCGACCGCCATCGACAGGCCAAGCAGCCAGATCATCTTTCCGCCGAGCGCAAAGACCAGGACGCTTGCGATGTTGCTGGTGAAATTGAAGGCCTTGGTCAGCGCCGTTGCACGGGTCAGGCCGAGACCGCGCAGCGCGACCAGGCTCGTCGTGAAAAACGTACCGGTCGCGGGCCCGAAGAAGCCGTCGTAAAAGCCGATCCCGCCAGCCACCGGGGCATAGCCTTTTGCCGTGAGTCGGCGATGGGCATCCTCGTCGCTCATCCGCGGCGAGATTAGGATATAGAGGGCGGCGGCGACCAGCAGGACGGGAATGACCAGACCCAATATCGTGACCGGAACCGCCTGCACCAACAACGCTCCACCAATTGCGCCGAGAAACACCAGCACAATCGCAAGCACGTTCGTCTTCCAGTCGATATGGCCGAACCGATGGAAATTGGTCATCGCCATTCCAGTGCCGAACACTGACTGTAATTTGTTGGTGGCAAGCGCATTTACCGGCGGCAGGCCCGCGGTCAGCAGCGCCGGCATCATGATCAAGCCACCGCCGCCAGCAATCGCATCGATGAAGCCGGTCAACACCGCCGTTGCGGTCAATGCGCCATAAACCCAGGGTTCGATCATTCATCACCTCCTAGCGGGCGACCTTGGGAGTCGCTAGGAGCGCGCCACCATGAAACGATATGCCTTTTCCATTGCTGCGACCGACGGCGCTGCGCGCACCGGAACGATTGCGATGCAGCGCGGCGAGATTCGCACGCCTGCCTTCATGCCGGTCGGGACGGCGGCGACGGTCAAGGCAATGAAACCCGAGACAGTTCGCCAGACCGGTGCCGACATCATTCTTGGCAATACCTATCATTTGATGCTTCGCCCCGGTGCCGAGCGCGTGGCGGCGCTGGGCGGACTGCACAAGGTGATGAACTGGCATCGCCCGATCCTGACCGACAGTGGCGGTTACCAGGTGATGAGCCTGTCCGACCTCACCAAGGTCACCGATGAGGGCGTTGCCTTCCGCAGCCATCTCGACGGCTCGAAGCATTTGCTGACCCCTGAACGGTCAATCGAAGTCCAACGCCTGCTTGGCAGCGACATCGTCATGCAGTTCGACGAGCTGGTCCGCCCCGATGTAAGCGAAAAGAAACAGCGCGAGGCCATGGAGCGCTCGATCCGCTGGGCCAAGAGATCACGCGACGAATTCGACCGCAGCGGCGACCATGCCGGGCGCGCGGCAATCTTCGGGATCCAGCAGGGCGTGCTCGACGAAACAATGCGCAAGGCGTCTGCTGATGCGCTGATCGACATTGGTTTCGATGGTTATGCCGTCGGCGGACTAGCGGTGGGCGAGGGCCAGGAAGCGATGCTCGCCTGCCTGGACTTTGCACCTGCCCAGTTGCCGGCTGACAGGCCGCGCTATTTGATGGGAGTCGGAAAACCCGACGATATCGTCGAAGCCGTCCGGCGTGGGATCGACATGTTCGACTGCGTATTGCCGACCCGGTCGGGACGCAACGGCCAGGCCTTCACCGCCGGTGGCCCGATCAACATGCGCAATGCGCGGTTTGCCGAGGACCAGTCCCCGATCGACCCCGATTGTGCATGCCCGACGTGCACGACCTACAGCCGCGCCTATGTCCATCATCTGGTTCGCTCAGGTGAAATCCTGGGAGCGATGCTCATGACCGAGCATAATCTGAGCTTCTACCAGCAGATGATGCATGGCCTGCGCGATGCGATCCGCGATCAGCGCTTCGACTCTCACGCCAGCGCATTCCTCGACCGCTATCGCGCCCGCAGCTCCTGATCCGCTTCTTGCGGGAATGATTTAAAGAGCGCTCTTCGACAGGAAGCTGGGAACGGGGCCGTTCCACTCGCCATCATCCGAGTCGACCGGCTCACGGCGTGGTGCGGGCCTGGCTGGGGCCTTTTTCGGGGCTGGTTCGGGTTGATCTTCACGAGCGGTCTCTCGCGCCGCCGTCGAACGCTCAGCCTTGGGGGCGCGCGCTTTTGCTGGGGCTTTCTTTGGCCGCTCGGGGATAGCGTCGGCCTTCGGTTCGACCGCTGGGTCCGACTTTGCTTCGCCGGAGTCGCGGACGATCTTCATTCCAGTCAATTTCTCGATTGCCGCGACCGCCTCGGCGTCGCCGCTGGTCGCCAGCGTGTAGGCCTTGCCGGTGGCGCCAGCTCGGCCGGTGCGACCGATTCGGTGAATATAATCGTCGGCCTGCCAGGGAACGTCGAAATTGATGACGTGGCTGACGCCCTTCACATCGAGGCCGCGGGCGGCAACGTCGGACGCGACAAGGATGCTGACTTCGTCGTTCTTGAAGCGATCGAATTCGGCAATGCGGCTCGACTGGTCCATGTCGCCCTGGATCTGCCCGACGGCAAAACCGGACCGCTTCAGGCTGGTGTACAGCTCGCGGACCGTAACCTTCTTGTTGCAGAAGATGATCGCGTTCTTGAAGCCTTCTTCGCGCAGAATGTGGCGCACCGCATCGCGCTTCTTCGGGCCGGTCGTCATCACCAGTTTCTGGTCGATATTGACGTTTGCCGTCGCCGGTCGCGCAACTTCGATGAACTTGGGATCGGTGAGAAATTTATCGGCCAGCTTCTTGATCGGCGGTGGCATCGTCGCCGAAAACAGCAACGTCTGTCGCGACTTGGGAAGCTTAGAGCAAATCTCTTCGATGTCGGGGATGAAGCCCATGTCGAGCATGCGATCCGCTTCGTCGATGACCAGGAGGTTGCAGTCGTTGAGCATGATCTTGCCGCGCGAGAAAAGGTCCATCAAGCGTCCCGGAGTCGCGATCAGGACGTCGACGCCCTTTTCCAGTGCCTTGACCTGGTCGCCCATCTGCACGCCGCCGATCAATAGCGCCATCGAGAGCTTATGATGCTTGCCATAATTCTCGAAATTCTCGGCGACCTGTGCGGCCAGTTCGCGTGTCGGTTCAAGGATAAGACTGCGCGGCATGCGGGCACGGGTGCGCCCTTCGGCGAGCACATCGATCATCGGAAGAACGAAGCTTGCGGTCTTGCCGGTGCCGGTCTGCGCGATGCCGATCAGGTCCTTGCCCATCAATACAGACGGGATCGCACCCTTCTGGATCGGGGTCGGGACATCGTAACCGCTGTCAGCAACGGCGCGAAGCAAAGGATCGGATAGGCCGAGGTCGGCAAAGCTCATTCAGGGTTCCGGAAAAAAAGGGAGCCGTGCACGGGTGCGGCGGCTGCGCGGGCGATGCGTCGAACCGCCCGAAAAGTCAAGGATTTCGCCCTCAGCGCTCGCGAGCGATGACTGGGACGAGCGTTCTGAACTTGCGGATTTCGCAGGAGCCGCCGACCCGGGAGCGGATAACGTCGCGGCCGGCGCAAACCATCTGATCTTCAGGCTGGATGTAAAAGTCGCCGTAGAAATCGAGTCCGTCGCAATCGCTGTCGAAGCGGGCACGGACGCGTTGGCGATTGCGAAGCACGAAATCGATACTGTCCCGGCCGGCCAACGCAGCGCCGGCAATTGCGCGGGCAGGTACGCATTTCGGACCTTTATGCTCATCCCAATCGACGATCATCGATGTTCGGGGTCTGACGCTGACGCGGAGCGTCAATCGTTGTTCGACCATCATGACTCGGACCGGTGGTGTTGATTCCTGAGCATGCGCGTCTTCCCCGCCAAGCAGGAGAGCGAGAAGACCGATCAGGCCGGAGAACATGTGGTGGTTTTTGCCATGGTGAAGAAGACTTGCCAGTGACGCATTGAACATCGCATGAACTGTGGTGGCGATCACGACAAGGTCGTTTTACCACCCTCTCCTAAAGACTTGCGCGCGAGGCAGGCCTTTCCTAGAGGCGGCGGAGTCGATTTTTTCTTGCCGGGATTCGCCCAAGCGACCGGCGGCCGATCTTCAGATGGAGAGAAATGAATGGCGAGCCAAGCGCCGAATAATGCTTCCCTGCCCTTGCTTTACAGCGGCCTTGAAGCTCTCAACTCCAGCCAGCACGGCAATGCCAAGCTGAAGCGCTTCCTTTCGATCCCGCAGGTCGGCAAGGTTCACGCGGTGCCGCTGACGATTGAGGAGTTCATCCACGCCCAGCGCGATTATCCGATCATTTTCTCGGCCGGCGACGATCCCATCCCGTTGGCGCTCATGGGCCTCAACGAAGGCATCAACACTTTCCTGGATGCCGAAGGGCTGCCGATCGACAAGCAGGCTTACATGCCGGCATATCTGCGCCGCTATCCCTTCATGCTCGCCCGTCTGCGCCCCGATAGCGATGAGCTTTCGCTTTGCTTCGACCCCAGTTCGGGCGGCGTTGCCGACGATAATGAAGGCGAGGCGCTGTTCGACGGCGACCAACCCAGCGAGCTGACCAAGAACATTCTTCAGTTCTGCGAACAGTTTGAAGCGGCCGGCCAACGGACGCAGGCATTCATGCAGGAATTGCAGGGTTCGGGTCTCCTCATGGAAGGCGAAGTTTCAATTCAGCCGGATGGCGCAGAACAGCCGTTCCTTTATCGCGGTTTCCGGATGATCGACGAAGAGAAGCTTCGCGAACTGCGCGGTGACGAACTCCGCAAGATGAACCAGAGCGGGATGCTTTCGCTCATTTTCGCGCATCTCATGAGCCTCTCGCTGATCCGCGAAGTCTTTTATCGCCAGGTTCAGCAGGGCAAGGGACCGCTCGGCGCCATGCCGGCACCCACGACCAATGCGAAGGCTGACGCCGAAGCGTGATTTTGTTGCGCCGGACGGTGAAGCGGCGCGCTTGAAGCGCGCTGACGGCACACCATTTGAGGGTCACGCCGGTCTCGCGGGCTTCCACCCCTTGAACGCTTGGCCGGCAACGCATCTTCCAGGTGCGTTCCTCCCTGAACTCAGGCCATCCCGGAAACGGGGTGGCCTTTTTTTATTCTGCCGCGATCACGTGAACGGGGAGCATTGCGGCGCCCAGCTCGCGTGCAATCGTTTCGATCAGCCGCGCCGCCCGGTCGAAACCGGGACCGGGTGCCGATCCGGCGTGGTCGAGATAAGTTGCGCGGCAAATCTCCAGCTGCAGCGCGTGACGGCCTTTGTCGGGCTCGCCATGCCGCTCGACGATGAAGCCGCCGGCATAAGGATCGTTGACGGCTACAACCCAACCCTGCGCCCGCGCAATCCTGGCGGCTTCCGACGATAGCCATTGTGCCGCGCTGCGGCCATGGCGGTCGCCAATGACCAGTTCAGCCTGGCCGCGCCGGTTCGGCATCGAATGGCAATCGAGTAGCAAGGTCTGGCCGTGCTTTATTGAAAGCCGATCCAATGCCTGCTCGATCGCTCGATGATAAGGTGCGTGCGCTTCGTCGATCCGCCGTTCGAGATCGATTCGGGATAGCTTGTGTTTCCAAAGCCTGCCGTGCCGCGCCGTCCGGTCAGGCACGACGCCGAGCCCGGCCTTGGCGCGCGGTGTCGGATTGGCTTGAAACGGCCCGGTGATGACGGCGGGGTCGATATCATCCGGCGATCGGTTGCAATCCAACGCCGCTCGCGGAGCGCGTGCAACGACTGCTCCATGCCCTGCGGAGATCGCCCGCCAGGCCAATCGGTCGACCAGCGGGTCGGCAAGCGACTCGAGTGCTTCTCGGCCTCCGCTTGCCATTGTGAGCAGCCAGTCGGGAAAGTCGCGCCCGGAATGCGGCACCGATAGCGCAACCGGCAGGGGCGACCGATGCGGCAGGATATCGGGAGGAGGGAGAGGGGAGCGATCCAAGCGTCAACCGCTAGCCGTGCCATTTAAGGACAGCAAGAACCTGGTCGACAGACACGCTGGAAAAAGTTGCGCGTTCGATGCATAGCGATGGTCATGATCCGCATTCTCCTCGCCGAAGACGACACGTCCATGCGCGAATATCTGCAGCGCGCGCTGCAGCGCGTCGGCTATTATGTCGAAGCGGTAGGCTGCGGCACCGAAGCGGTGCCACTGCTCCAGCCAGGCAGGTTCGACTTGCTCCTGACCGATATCGTGATGCCGGAAATGGACGGAATCGAATTGGCGCAGAAAGCGAGTTCGATCGATTCGGCAATTCGCGTGATGTTCATCACCGGCTTTGCAGCGGTCGCGTTGCAGGCGGGCAAGACCACACCAGAAGCGAAATTGCTGTCCAAACCATTCCACCTCAAGGATCTCGTCGCCGAGGTCGATCGCATGTTTCAGAGCGAAGATCAGCACGGGCGCCTTTAAGGGCCTTGCCCTCGCGGTTTTCCTCTCCTAAAGGCCCGCCAGATGTTCACGCCGTGAAGCCACGGCGGACCCTAGAGTGGGCGTGTAGCTCAGTGGTAGAGCACTGTGTTGACATCGCAGGGGTCGCAAGTTCAATCCTTGCCACGCCCACCATTTTCCCCCGGATTTCGGGACTTTAATATACGACTTGCAAGCGCGTGTAGAAGTCGCGGTTCCAGCGGCCGTGCTCAGCCGTGCCGTAGCCGGACGCTTTCCAGCCCGAAAATGGTCCATCGGCAGAAAATGCGGGGCGGGCATGATTGAATGACAGCATGCCCGCTTCGGCATTTTCCAAAAATTCTTTTCGCCTGTTTTCGTCCGACGAATAAAGCACCCCGACCAGCCCGAACTCGGTGGCGTTGTGAACCGTAATTGCCTCTTCGAATGTGGCGATACGCAAAAGGGTTGCGATGGGGCCGAATGACTCCTCGGTGAGTAACGGATGACCAATCGGGAGGCCGGCAAGGATCGTTGGTCGAATCCAGCATGTACCGCCGCGCCCAGAAATTTCGCCGGTACCGCCGGTCACCAGATCCGCGCCTTGGGCAATTGCGTCATCGATCAGTTCGGCGATCCGTATGCGCGCAGCGGCGTCGATCATCGGACCCATGTCGCTTGCCGGGTCGGTGGGACCGGCAACGCGCAATAAATCGACCGCACTTTTCAACTGCGCGGCGAACGCGTCGTAAATCTCGTCGGTAACGATGATTCGACGGATCGCCGTGCAGCGCTGGCCGGCGAAACTGAAGATGGCGGTGGCCAGGTCTGCCGCGGCGGCGGTAAGGTCGGCGCTGGCGTCGACGATGGCGGCATTCGATCCCCCGAGCTCAGCCTGAACGGGGATGGCGCGCCGTCCTGCTTCCGCGATAACGGCTCGGCCGACCGGCACTGAACCCGTGAAGGAAATTGCGCCGATGCCGTCGGCCGACACCAGATCGCGACCCGTCGATGCACCTCCGTCGAGCCGTTCGACAAATTCGCCGAGCCCGACCGACTCGAGGCTTTTGTGGAGCATCGCGGCGACCCCGCTTCCTGCCGGAGCGGGCTTCCACAACACGCCGTTGCCGTAGCCCAGCGCCGGAGCGAGCTTGCCTAGCGGAATGGCGAACGGGTTGTTCCACGGTGTGATGATTCCGGCGATGCCAATCGGTCGGTAACGCACAAGGCGGTCCGCATGCTGTTCATGATCGTCCAACGTTGCCGCGACGGAGCTTAGCAATGCCAAGCCATAATTGACTTCGCCGGCGGCATCGCGGCGGGGCTTGCCGACGTCGCGGATAAGCGCCTCGATGAAAAGGTCACGATCTTGTGAAATACGCTCATGCAATTGCTTCAATCGTGCCCGGCGCCCCTCCAGCGGCCATGCTTGAAGGATGGGTTGTGCTCGTCGAAGCCGATCGACCGCTTCGCCGATGGTTGTTGCGTCACAATCGGGAATATCGAAGAGAATTACCGAGGGGTCGGTGGGTTGCCGATGGACGCATTTGGTGGTGTCTTTCGACGATAACACCTCGGCAGCGCGTCCATCGATCCAGTCCAGCGCTTGCTTCGCGAGGGCTGGGCGGTCGCTCCCGACCAGCGTCGGATCGATTTGAACCTTGAAGCCGCGCGCATAAGCGTCGAGCGCGGTGGCCTGGATGCATGCATGGGTGTGGACACCCGCTAGACGGACACAAGTGATGCCGGCGTCGGCCAAGGTCTCGATCAGACCGGGCGCATCGAACGCGCTGAAGAAGCGCTTGATGAAAATCGTTTCGCCATCCTGTGCTGCTACGACGTCTGGCGACGCGGCCCCCAGCGTCCCTTCGATTACCTCGGCAATTTCGCGGCGATGCGGCATTGCATTTCGGCCGTCGGGGCCGGCGCAGGTCCGCACGTGGAAAATCGCCATGTCGTGGGCTCGGGCGTCGTCGAGTGCTCCGGAGATGTTCCGCAACAAAGTGTCGCGTCCTGGTGTGAGCCCGGCGCGATCGAGAAAATCGTTTTGGCAGTCGATCAGAAGGAGGGCGGTTCGGTTACTCACAGCGACTGTTCGACGAGGATTTGCTCGAGGTTTGCGCGCACCCCGGCCCCGAACGCGCGCGTACCGACGGCCATGGACGCCGCCATCGCAATATCGCCAGTCGCAATCCCGCCCGCCAGGGTCAACCGTACAGCGCGGCGGAGCGCCGCATCGGCTTCCGGCCAGCAAAAGCTTTCGCGCAGCATCATGCCGAGCGAGAGAATCTGGCCAATCGGATTGGCGAGATCCTTGCCCGCAATGTCGCGCGCGGCGCCGTGCCCGGTCTGGTAGACGCCATTGCCCCGGTCGTTGAAGTTGCCGGAGAAGGAAAGCCCGCGCGACGCCAGCAGCAGCGACCCGCAATCCGCAAGCACGTCGCCGAACATATTTGGTGAGACGAGAACATCGAACTGTCCCGGATTGGCGATCAACTGGTAGACTGCGTTGTCGATCTCGAGTTCACTGAGCGCAACACCGGCATCTGCCGCCATTTCTTCGGCACAAGTCCGCCACAGCGACGAGATGGACGGGATTCCGCCCGGCTTGAGCACGACATG
>JBDTMR010000050.1:0-10900 GCA_039934175.1 Sphingomicrobium sp. | reverse complement strand
CCGACGCCGACGAGGCGCTGATCAACCGCGCCTATGTGTTTTCGATGAAGGCGCACGGGGCCCAAGTGCGCGCATCGGGCGACCCTTATTTCAGCCACCCGATCGAGGTCGCCGGAATCCTGACCGATCTCAAGCTGGACGCCGAGACCATCGTTACGGCGATCCTTCACGACACGATCGAAGATACGGTCGCCACGCCCGAACAAATCGAGAAATTGTTCGGCGCGTCGGTCGCGCGCCTGGTCGACGGCGTAACCAAGCTATCGAAGATCGAAGCCCAGTCCGAGAACGAGCGGGCCGCGGAGAATCTGCGTAAATTCCTGCTCGCGTTGAGCGACGATATCCGCGTCTTGCTGGTCAAGCTTGCCGATCGACTGCACAATATGCGGACGCTCCATCACATCACCAACGAAGAGAAGCGTCGGCGAATCGCCCGCGAGACGATGGACATCTATGCGCCGCTCGCCGAGCGAATCGGCATGTACGAGATGATGACTGAAATGCAGACCTTGGCATTTCGGGTCCTCGAGCCTGACGCTTACGCATCGATCACCCGGCGCCTCAACCAGCTTCATGCAGTGGGCGGCGATCTTGTCAGCCGGATCGGCCTTGGCCTGCAACTTCACCTCGCCGATCACGGGCTGGAAGCCGAGGTGACGGGCCGGGAAAAGCACCCCTTTTCGATCTGGAAGAAGATGGCCGAACGGCACATCAGCTTCGAACAATTGTCCGACGTGATGGCATTTCGAGTCATCGTCGACGACGTCGCTGGCTGCTACCAGGCGCTCGGGCTGATCCACGAACGCTGGCCGATGGTGCCGGGACGGTTCAAGGACTATATCTCAACGCCCAAGCGCAACGGCTACCGAAGCCTGCACACCTCGGTCATCCACGACAGCAAGATGCGAATCGAAGTGCAGATCCGGAGCCGCGACATGCATGCCCAGGGCGAGCGCGGATTGGCGGCGCACTGGGCCTATAAGGAAGGCAAGCCCGCCGCCGACCTTCACGTGCCGTGGGTCGACGAATTGGTCGAAATCCTGGAACATGCCGACAGCGCGGAAGAGCTGCTCGAGCACACCAGGATGGCGATGTACCAGGATCGCATCTTCGCCTTCACACCGAAGGGGGAGCTGATCCAGCTGCCGAAGGGGGCCACGCCAGTCGATTTCGCTTATGCGGTCCACACCGACCTTGGCGACCGCACGGTTGGCGCCAAGGTGAACAGCCGCGTCGTTCCGCTTCGGACGTTGCTGGAAAATGGCGACCAGGTCGAAATCCTGGCGAGCGAAGCACAGCATCCGCAGCCATCATGGCTTCGATTCGTCACCACGGGCAAAGCACGAAGCTCGATTCGGCGATTCGTTCGTCACAAGGAACGCGACGAGACGATCGAACTTGGCCACAAGATCTATGACGAGATTGTCGGCCGGCTTCCAGCGCCACTCGCCAAAGAAGCGCAGACGCGGGCGATCGCCAAGCTGGGCGTCGACGACGTCGAGGGGCTGATGATCGCCATTGCTCGCAAGCGAATCCGCGACGAGGAAGTGATGGAAGCGCTGATGCCGGGCTCGGCAGGCACCGACATCGCACCCCGCCCCGCCGCGCAGCGTACGGCGATCTCGATCAAGGGGCTGACCCCCGGAGTCGCCTTCCACCTTGCCGATTGCTGCCATCCGATCCCGGGCGACCGAATCGTCGGGCTGCGCCGCGAAGACGAGAGTATCGAAGTCCACGTCATTGGCTGCGATCAGCTCGCTAGCGGGATCGATGCCGACTGGCTCGACCTGGCTTGGGGCGACGAATCGGAAGGGGGCACTGCCCGCCTGTGCGTCATCCTGCGCGACGTCGCCGGCGCGCTTGGCGAAATGGCCGGGATCATGGGCGCACACCGCGCCAACATCGTGAACCTGCATCTGGCCCATCGCGATGGCAGCTTCCACACCTTTCATCTCGATGTCGAAGTGCGCGACCTCGCCCACCTCCACGCCTTGATGGCCGCGCTGCGCTCGTCCGACCCGGTTTCGAGCGTCGAACGCCTCTAGCCGCGGCGAATCGAGTCGGCACCGCCCGCCGCAAGCACCGCGAGCGTGACGAGATCCGAGGAACTGGCAGTCATCGGCGCGATCTGGACGGGCTTCGCCATGCCCATCAGATAAGGACCCAGCACGCTTTCGCCGCCCAGAGCCCGCAGCAGCTTGGCCGAAATATTGGCTGACTGCAGACCCGGCATGATCAGGATGTTGGCCGGTCCGGACAGGCGGCTGAACGGGTAGAATCTGCACCGCATCTCGTGATTGAGCGCGACGTCGGGCCCCATCTCCCCTTCATATTCGAAGTCGGTTTTCATCGAATCGAGCAACCGGACGGCGTCGCGCAATTCGGCAATGTGGCGGCCAGGCGGGTTACCGAAGGTCGTGTAGCTGATGAAGGCGACGCGCGGATCCTGACCCATTCGTCGCGCAAATGCGGCGGCCCGCGTTGCCATCGCTGCGAATTGTTCGGCCGTGGGTCGTTCGGTCACTGCCGTGTCGGCAATCAGCACCGTATTCGTGCGACCGACGACGACATTGAGGCCGAACGGAGCTGCCCCCTCCTCGTCATCGATGACCGCACGAACTTCGCGGAGCGACTGACTGAACGGGCGCGTCGTTCCGGTAATCATGGCGTCGCCTTCACCCAGCGCGAGCATGGCGGCGGCGAAGACGTTGCGATCCTGATTGACCATTCGTTCTGCTTCGCGCTTCAGCATGCCGTGGCGCTGACGGCGCGCGTACAGGAAATCGACGGCGCGACCGACAAGCGGCGAATTGCGGCTGTTGAGCACCTCATATTCTTCCGGCTTCTCGATGCCCATGTCGCGAAGACGATCGTGGATGTCGTCGCGGCCAATCAGGACAGGCACGCCATAACCGCCTTCCTTGAACGCGATCGCTGCGCGCAGGACGTTTTCTTCCTCTCCTTCCGCGAACAGTACTCGCTTGGGATTGGCGCGAGCGGCCTCGTAAGCAAGGCTAAGTGCCGACGAGGTCGGGTTGAGCCGCGCTTTCAGTTCGAGGCGATAAGCGGCCATGTCGGCGATCGGCTTGCGCGCCACGCCGCTGTCCATTGCCGCCTGCGCGACCGCCGCTGGAATAATCTCGATCAGGCGTGGGTCGAACGGTGCAGGAATGATGTAGGTCGGACCGAAGTGATAGGTCATCCCGCCATATGCCGCGGCGACTTCTTCCGGCACGGTTTCTCGGGCGAGGGCGGCGAGTGCATTGGCGGCCGCAATCTTCATGGCGTCGTTGATGCCGGTGGCGCGGACATCGAGTGCGCCGCGGAAAATAAACGGGAAGCCGAGGACGTTATTGACCTGGTTGGGATAATCCGACCGGCCCGTGGCGATGATTGCGTCGGGGCGCACCGCCATGGCCTCTTCGGGAAGGATTTCGGGCACGGGATTGGCCATTGCGAAAATGATCGGCTGCGGCGCCATCTTTTCGACCATCTCTGGCTTGAGCGCACCGGCGGCGCTGAGGCCGAGGAAGACGTCTGCCCCGTCGAGCGCTTCGGCCAGGCTGCGTGCGGTGGTCGGCACCGCATGCGCGCTCTTGAACTGGTCGAGATCGTCGCGCTCGGGATAGATCGGCCCCTTGCGGTCGCACATGACGACATGGTCGTTCTTGACGCCCATTGCCTTGATCAATTCGGTGCAGGCGATCGCCGCAGCACCGGCGCCATTCACAACAACCTTGATGTCGGACAGTTTGCGGTTGGTAAGGTGACAGGCATTGATCAGGCCCGCCGCAGTGATGATCGCGGTGCCATGCTGGTCGTCGTGAAAGACCGGGATTTTCATCCGTTCCTTCAATGCCTGCTCAATGATGAAGCAGTCAGGCGCGGCGATGTCTTCCAGGTTGATTCCGCCAAAGCTTGGCTCCATCAGCGCGACCGCCTCGATGAACGCCTTGGCATCGGTGGTGTCGAGCTCGATGTCGATCGAATCGACGTCGGCGAAGCGCTTGAATAGCACAGCCTTGCCCTCCATCACCGGTTTCGAAGCCAATGCGCCGAGGTTGCCGAGACCAAGGATTGCGGTGCCGTTCGAGATGACGGCGACCAGATTGCCCTTCGCGGTCAGATCGTACGCGCGGTCGGGATTGGCGGCGATTTCCTCGACCGGGACGGCGACGCCCGGCGAATAGGCCAGGCTGAGATCGCGCTGGGTGGCCATCGGCTTGGTCGCGACAATCTCGATCTTTCCGGGACGTCCGCGCGCATGGAAATCGATGGCCTCATCGCGGGTGAATTTGACGTTGCTCTCGCTCAACTGGCTCTCCTGTTGGCGGGGCTTTAGCGCGCCTTGGCCGCAAGAGTCACCCTCGCGCAGGCCGCGCTTTCCCGCTAGCAGGGTGGCTATGGCCCGAAGCGACCAGCCCGCCCCCAAGCAAACGCCGATGATGGCGCAATATCACCGCCTCAAGGCCGAGGCGGGGGATGCCATGCTTTTCTACCGAATGGGCGACTTTTTCGAATTGTTCTTCGACGATGCGAAAGCCGCCGCCGCGTGCCTCGACATCGCGCTGACCAAGCGCGGCGCGGATGGCGGCGAACCAATCCCGATGTGCGGGGTGCCGGTCCACGCCGCCGAATCCTACCTGGCCCGGCTGATCAAAGGCGGCTTCCGCGTTGCCATTGCCGAACAGACCGAAAGCCCTGCCGAAGCACGCAAGGCGCGCGGGTCAAAGGCGCTCGTCGATCGAGCGATCGTCCGGCTGGTGACGCCCGGCACACTGACCGAGGAAGCACTGCTTGCCCCCGCCGCCGCCAACTGGCTGGCCGCGGTCGCGTCAGCGGGCGAGGATTATGCGATTGCCGCCGCCGATATCTCGACCGGCCGGTTCGAGCTGGTGCTGTGCGGCCCCGGCGAATTGCGCAGCGAGTTGGCGCGGATCGATCCCGCAGAGACGATTGCCGAGGGCAAGGTGCCCGGCATCCCGACGACATCCGGCAAAGGCGGCTTCGACAGCATCGCCGGGGAGCGTGCAATTAAGGCGCGATTCGGGGTGGCGACCCTCGACGGCGTCGGCAATCCGGGCCGCGTCGAACTCGCCGCCGCCGGTGGGCTGCTAACTTATCTCGACGCAACGCAGAAAGATGCCGGGCAATTCCTTGCCGCGCCGCGCCGGGTGCAGCGCGGCACTCATGTCGCGATCGATCCGGCAACCCGCGACAGCTTGGAGATTTGCCGGTCGGCGCAGGGCGAGGTCAGGGGTAGCCTGTGGCACGAGGTCGATCGCTGCGTGACCGCCGCCGGGCGTCGCTTGCTCGCCGCCGATCTTGCCGCGCCGCTCACCGACCGGATGGCGATCGAGGCACGGCTTGCCCTGGTCCAGCATTTTCATGAGCAGCAGAGCCTGCGCGCCCGGGTTCGCGATGCGTTGAAGGCTATGCCCGATATCGGCCGTGCGCTTGGCCGCCTGGTCGCGGGCCGTGGCAGTCCGCGCGACCTTGGCCAGTTGCGCGACGGCCTGATTGCCGCCGCCGCGCTACGCACCGAATGGCAGGACAGCGAGCCCCCCGACTTGCTCAAGCGGCTGACCCCGATGCTTGGCGGGCACGCCGCCTTGACCGATCGGCTCGGCTTCGCGCTGGTCGAAACACCGCCAATCGAAACCACCAAGGGCGGCTATATTGCCCCCGGCTACGACCCTGCGCTCGACTCCTTGCGCGAGGCTTCGTCAGACGGACGGAGGGCGATTGCGGCGCTGGAGGCACGCTATCGCGAGGCAACGGGGATCGCCGCGCTCAAGATTCGCCACAATGCGGTGCTGGGCTATCATATCGAAGTCACCGCCCGCTTCGCCGACCGGCTGATGGCACCCGACAGCGGCTTCACCCATCGCCAGACCCTGGCCGGTGTGGTTCGGTTCAACTCGCCCGACTTGCACGAGGAAGCATCGAAGGTCGTCGAAGCGGGCGGTCACGCCCTGGCCGCCGAAGCCGCCCATTTCGAGGAGCTTGTCGCGCTTGCAACCGGTTCGGCGGCGGCGATTGCGGCGAGCGCCGATGCGGTCGCGCGGATCGATGTCGCCGCTGCCAATGCCGAACGCGCCGCCGAGGGCGGCTGGTGCCTGCCCGAACTGGACGACAATCCCTGCCTGGCAATCGAAGGCGGGCGACATCCCGTCGTCGAGCGGGCGCTTGCCGAAACCGGCGAGCGCTTCATCGCCAATGATGTGACGCTGGGTCCCAACGATCGACTGTGGCTGATTACCGGGCCGAACATGGGCGGCAAGTCGACCTTCCTTCGGCAGACCGCGTTGATCGTCCTCCTCGCCCAGGCCGGTTGCTACGTCCCGGCGACGCGCGCGACGATCGGCTTGACCGACCGCCTATTCAGCCGTGTCGGCGCCTCCGACAATCTTGCGCGCGGTCGATCGACCTTCATGGTCGAGATGGTCGAAACCGCCGCCATCCTGGCGCAAGCGACGGCGAAAAGCCTGGTCATCCTCGATGAAATCGGGCGCGGCACGTCGACCTATGACGGTCTTGCCATTGCCTGGGCGGTGGTCGAAGCGATGCATGACGAGGTCAAGGCGCGCACCCTGTTCGCGACCCATTATCATGAGCTGACGCGACTTTCCGGGAGGTTGAGCGCTTTGTCGCTGCACAATGTCCGCGCGCGCGAATGGAAGGGCGATCTGGTCCTGCTGCACGAAGTTGGCGATGGGGCTGCCGACCGCAGCTACGGCATTGCGGTTGCGCGGCTTGCCGGGATGCCGCCGATGGTCGTGGCGCGCGCCAAGGAAGTGCTCGACCGACTGGAGGAGGGCCGCGAGGCGACTGGAGGGATTGCGGCCGGACTGGACGACCTGCCTTTGTTCGCGGCCGCCATTCCCAGTGAAGCACCCGAGGATCCGCTGATCGCCGCGATCGATGCGATCGACCCCGACCGGCTGACACCGCGCGCCGCACTTGACGCGCTCTACGAGATCAAGCGACTGGCGGCGGAACGGCGCGAATGAACCCCCGTTTCGACCTCGTCAGCGATCGTCGCGCGATCATCGATCGGCGCGCGATTGCCGAACGACTAGTCGAAACACCGAGCGACGAGCGCAGCGCGGTGCTTTCCGCGGCGCTCGACCATGGTCGTGAGGAGATCGCCCGGCGCCTGGCCAACGAGCCGGCGCGTGGTCGCGCGGCCGCGGCGAGCATGGCGTTCCTTGCCGACCAGATCGTCCGCCTAGCGTTCGATTGCGCGACCGCATCGCTCGATGATGGCGCGCGGTTGGCCGGTGACATCGCCCTGGTCGGACTGGGTGGAACCGGGCGCGGCGAGATGGCGCCTTACAGCGATGTCGATCTGCTGTTCCTGATTGCGCCCGGCGCCCACGCAAAAGTAAAGCCGCTGGTCGAGGCCACGCTTTATTTGCTGTGGGACCTCAAGTGGATCATCGGCCACGCTGTTCGCGATTGCGACGAACTGATCGCGCTCACTCGGGAGGAGATGACGGCCCGAACTGCCTTTCTGGAAGCGCGCTGGATGTGGGGCAAACAGTCGCTGTTCGACAAGGCAAACGCGCGCTTTCGCCGCGAAGTGACTGCGAAAGACGGTCGCGCCTTCGTCGCCGCCAAAATGACCGAGCGCGACGAGCGGCACCACCGCATGGGTGACAGTCGCTATCTGGTCGAACCCAACGTCAAGGACGGCAAGGGTGGACTTCGCGACCTTCACACCTTGCGCTGGATCGGCGAACATCTGTTCGGCATCGAACGGTCGGCGGACATGGTCGACAAGGGGCTGCTCAGCCCCGCCGAACTGGTCCGCTTCGACCGCGCCGAACGCTTTTTCTGGGCGGTGCGATGCCATTTGCACCTGATCGCCGGCCGTGCCGAGGAACGCCTCGGCTTCGACTATCAGCGCGAGATTGCGGCGGCAATGCGATACGCCGACCGGCCCGGCAAATCGGCGGTCGAGCGCTTCATGCAATTCTACTTCCTGCAGGCCAAGGCGGTCGGCGACCTGACTGGCATCTTCCTTGCCCAGTTGGACGAACGGCTGGCGAAAGAAGGCCGCCGTTTTGGGCTGCCGACCTTCACGCGCCGTCCAAAAAAGCTGGACGGTTTCCTGCTCGATCGCGGCCGCCTGTCTATTCCCGACGGTCCCTTCTTCGCGGTCGACCCGGTCCGAATGATCGAGATGTTCGCGCTTGCCGCCACCGAGCAACTGGAGATCCATCCCAAGGCGATGCGGGCCGCGCTGGAACATGCCCGCCTGGTCGACCGGGTCCGCGACGATCCGCGCGCCAATGCCTTCTTCCTCGACGTGCTGACCTGTCCCAATCACCCCGACATCGTGCTCCGCTGGATGAACGAGGCGCGGGTGTTCGGTCGCTTCGTGCCCGACTTCGGCAAGGTCGTCGCGCAAATGCAGTTCGACATGTACCATCACTATACGGTCGACGAGCATACCATCCGGGCGATCGGGCTGCTGGCGATGATTGAGCGCGGCGAGCTGGCCGACGATCATCCTTTGTCGACGGCATTGTTTCGCCAATTGGGGTCGCGGCGGGTGCTGTATGTCGCGGTGCTGCTCCACGACATCGCCAAGGGCCGAGGCGGCGATCACAGCGAGTTGGGGGCTGAGGTCGCGCTGGACCTGTGTCCGCGCTTCGGGCTGGACGAGGCCGAGACGGAAACGGTGGCGTGGCTGGTCGAGCAGCATCTGCTGATGAGCCGAACGGCGTTTCGCCGCGACCTGACCGATCCGCGAACGATCGAGGATTTCGCGCAGGCGGTGCAGAGCCCGGAGCGGCTTCGCCTGCTGCTGATCCTGACCGTGGTCGATATTCGTGCGGTCGGGCCGGGCACCTGGAACGAGTGGAAGCGGCAATTGCTGCGAACGCTCTACGACACGGCCGAAGAGCGGCTTCGACTTGGTCACAAGCAGCGCGGCAGGTCCGAGCAGGTCGCCGCCCGGCATGACGCGTTGGGCAGCAAGCTGGGTTGGCCCAAGGCAACTCTGCGGGCGCATGCGCGCCGCCTGCCCGACAGTTATTGGCTGGCCGAACCCGAAGAGTGGCAGCTGGCGAACGCCTTGCAGATCGCCGAGGCGGAGGCCGCCGTCGGAATTGTCGCGCCGAGCGTGATCGCGATCAACGAGCCGGGCTGGGGGGCGACTCGCATCAGCGTCTTCTCGCTCGACCGCGCCGGATTGTTTTACCGCATCTGCGCGGGACTCGCCGGGGCTGGCGCTTCGATCATCGACGCGCGGATTCACACGACGCGCGATGGCATGGCGCTCGACAATCTGCTCGTCCAGGATTCGCAGCGCCGCGCTTATGGCGAAAAGCGGGTGCGCTCGCGTCTTGTCCGTGCGGTCGAGAAAGCGATCGCGTCCGAGGCCTTGCCCGATCTCCCCGCCTTGTTGGCACTGCCAAAGAGACGAGC
This sequence comes from Sphingomicrobium sp., assembly GCA_039934175.1. Lineage (GTDB taxonomy): Bacteria > Pseudomonadota > Alphaproteobacteria > Sphingomonadales > Sphingomonadaceae > Sphingomicrobium. The sequence continues at coordinate 1,462 of JBDTMR010000050.1, read as the reverse complement.
AGCGTTCCGCGTTGCGCCGTCCGTCGTCGTTGCGCCGCGCGCCTCAACGCGAACGACGGTGGTGGAGGTCAATGCGCGCGACCGCGACGGCCTGTTAGCGCGGCTGGCACTGGCGATCCACCGGCTGGGCCATCAGATCCATTCGGCGCACATCACGACCTATGGCGAGCGTGCGGTCGACACCTTCTATCTGTCGAATGCTGTGGGAAAGAGGCTGACCGACGACGAGGTTGCCGAGCTTCGCCTGGCGCTGCGCGATGTTGCCGGGGCGATCAGCGCTGCCCGATCCGTGGCCTGAATTCCGCATAAGAAAAGGCCCCGTCGTTTCCGACGAGGCCTTCCCCTGGTTTCAAGTTGGTCGACCCTAGCCGCGTTCCGGCTCCGGCGCCGGCGGCGGCGGCGGCGGTGGCGGCGGGCAAGCCTCGGTCGCGAGGATCACCGAACCGTCTGCGCAGGTCTGGGTTTCGGGTGCCGGTGCGGGCGGCGGCGGCGGCGCTTCCGTCACCACTTCCGGCTCGACCTGCCGCGGTTTCCACTTGGCGCGAAGCGTCAGGCCGAAGGTCCGCGGTTCCCCGAGAAAGGCAGCGAAGAGCTGAGTCGCGCGGTTCGGAACCGGTGAGCAATAGCCCTGTGCCGCACCACGTTCCGTGCAGCTACCCTGCAGCGGCGCGTCGAAGCCGATCTGCTTGTACTTGCGGTTGAAGACGTTCTGGCTCCACAGCTCGATCGACCACATGTCGTCGCGGCCGCTGAGCCCGACGCGGGCGTTGAACACGGAGAAGCCTCTTTGCGTCTTCTCGATGTCGAGATCCGAACCGGTGTTGAAGCTGCTGGTGTAGCGACCATCGAAGTAGAACAGGCCGCGAAGCCCGCTCGAGCCGATCGGCGGCGTCCAAGTGAAGGCACCGGTCACGGTCATTTCCGGCGCGTTCGAGATGTTACGATTCGGAAGCTGGAACAGAGCGTTCGAGATCGGCTGACCCGACGAGCCAACCAGATTATTGCGATACTTCGTTTGGGCGTACGTCACGCCCATGTTGAAGCGGGCATCACGGAACGGCCGGGTGAAGACTTCGACTTCGACACCCTCCGAACGCACGCCCGAACGGATCTTGCCTGTGCAAGTACCGGTCAGCTTGTTGTTGTCGGCATCGGCGCCGTCAATATCGAGTTCGGTGCAACTGTTGATGTTTGCGACTTCGAAATTGATGCCGTTGAAGGTGTTGAGCTGGAAGTCCTTGAAGTCCTGCCGGAAGAAAGCGAGGTTCACGTCGATCCCGCGGCTCTTGTATTTCATGCCCAGTTCGTAGGCGTCGTTGATTTCCGGATCGAACTGCAGAACGCTGAGCGCGTTCGGTCCACCGACGATCGAACCGTTGCCATTGGTACGAAGCAGCGACGAACGATCAAGGTTGAAGCCGCCTGCCTTGTAACCGCGCGAATAGCTGGCGTAGAGCAGGAT
>JBDTMR010000049.1:0-10947 GCA_039934175.1 Sphingomicrobium sp. | reverse complement strand
AGGCCCGGGTGCAGGTGTCGCCAAGGATCATCACCGTGGCGTGCTTCTTGGTCCAACACTCGCCAATGTTCGGACAGGCGGCTTCCTCGCAGACGGTCGTCAGCTTCTTCGAGCGCATCAGGCGACGCGTTTCGGCATAGCCCTCACTGGTCGGCGCCTTGACGCGGATCCAGTCCGGCTTTCGTTGTCGCGGAATGTCGAGCGGTGCATTCATGGTGCGCGCCAGATAGCGACTGATATGCCATCTTGCCACCCCCGATGCCCCGGTCTAACGCGCGGCAAAATAGTGGGGGGCGCGATGAAGGGTTTCGGTAACTTGCTTGAGGGCTACCAGCGTTTCCGGTCCGACAAGGTCGCCAGTGCACGCGATCGATGGGCCGAACTTGCGGAAGGTCAGAGCCCACGGGCCATCGTCATCGCCTGCTGCGATAGCCGCGCCGACCCGGCGATGATCTTCGACGCCGACCCCGGTGAAATCTTTGTCGTTCGGAACGTTGCCAATCTCGTCCCGCCCTACGAAGCCAATGGCGGACGTCACGGCGTCTCGGCGGCATTGGAATTTGCGGTGACCCAGCTCGGCGTTCCCGAAATCGTGGTGATGGGTCACGAAAGGTGCGGCGGCATTTCTGCCGCACTGACCGGCATTTTCCATGAAGCGCCACCGGGCGAAGGCGGCTTCGTCCATCGCTGGATGGAGCAGATCGATGAAGTGGCGGAAACAATTTCTGCCGAGCACGGTACCGGTGAGCAAGCGGCCCAGCTTCTCGAGGAAGCCGGGATCCGCCAGAGCGTCGCCAATCTGCGGACTTTCCCGTTCGTCGCACAAAGAGAAGCAGCCGGGACCTTGGCGATCCTCGGCTGCCACTTTTCCATCAAGGATGGAGAACTCTACCTGCTTGACGAGACAAATGGGGTATTCCGTCCCGCCTGACCAGGTCAGTCCAGCCGCAACTAACAGCGGACGTTGTAGTCATAAACCGGGCGACCGTACTGATCGACGTAGTAGCAATAATTGTTGGTATCACGGTAATATTGCTTGCCCTTGATGACGGCACCAAGGACGGCACCGGCGATACCACCAGCAATCGCGCCTTCAACCGTGCTGACGCCCGGGATGATCGCGCCGGCAATTGCACCACCGGCCGCGCCGATGGCAGCGCCAGTGGCCGCGCGACGAGCCTGGTCGTTATTGTTGCGATACGGATCATTGTAGGTGGCGCACGCCGACAGCGGAATCATGCTGGCAGCAACTGTCGTCAGAATAATCTTTTTCATGGCAAAACCTTTCACTCGTCTCCCGACCCCTTGGGCTCCCGACGCACGAACCAGGCATTTCGTTCCGCCGTCGATGCGTTATGACATGGGCAAAGGACGAGCGAATCCATGAACCCCAACCACGATTCCGGTGAGCATGAGCTCAATATCGCACTGCTGATCGACGCCGATAACGCCAGTCCCGACCATCTCGATGAAGTTTTACTGGTGCTCGGCGAACTGGGCACGATCAATATCCGTCGGGCCTATGGAAATTGGTCGAAACCATCGCTGAAAGGCTGGGGTGGCCTGACCGGGCTTCATTCCATCGTCCCGATGCAACAATTCGATGTCGTGAAGGGCAAGAGTGCGACGGACATGCGCATGACCATTGATGCGATGGACCTGCTCTATCGCGGTCATGTCGATGGCTTCGGAATCATGTCGAGTGACAGCGACTTTCTCCCCCTCGCCCAGCGCATTCGCGAAGACGGGTTGCCGGTCTACGGTTTCGGCGGCGCCAAGACACCGATGAGCTTCCAGCAGGCCTGTACCCGTTTCTTCGACGTTGCCGCGCTCGACATGAATGGGGAGGATGCACTCGAAGCCCCGCCGACCGCCGAAGGTCAACGAACGGTCGATGCCGAACTTCTCCAGGTCCTTGGCTCGGCTTACAAGGCATCGAAACGCGATGAAGAAGGTTTTGCGTCGCTCAGCGAACTGGGCCAGCGGGCAAAGGCCCTGTCGAGTTTCGCGGTCCGCAATTATGGGTTCAATCGCCTCAGCGACCTCATTCGAGCCGTTCCGAATTTTGATACCAAGCAGGGCGCTGACGGACGGATGATGGTCAAGCGGATGCGCTGACCCGTGCCTCGCGATCAAGCCCGTATCGCGCGCATCCTCCGCATGATGGCTTGGCGCGCGAAAGTCCCGTTGGACGACTGGCGGCGCCGTATTGCCACGTCGATTGGCGCGGTTTTGCTGGCTCTCGTCGCGATGACCTTTGCGTTCGCCGGCGACTTTGCCCAGCGCACCTTCTCTACCGCCAGTGTGAAGTGGTGGTGGATGCCGCTGTTCATCACCCCGGCGATCTTTGCGCTGGTCGCCTGGACGACTCAGAAATTCGTCAGCGGCGCACGCGGTTCAGGCATTCCGCAGGTCATTGCCGCAAGCCGTTCGCCGACCAGCAAGGCAAGCGCGGCCTTGATGTCGCTGAAAACCGGTTTCGCCAAACTCGTGCTGACGATCGTCATGCTGTTCGGCGGCGGATCGGTCGGTCGGGAAGGACCGACGGTGCAGGTATCCGCTTCGATCATGGTTGCGGTCCATCGCTGGCTGAACGTCAAGTTGACGCCAGGCGTGCTCATTGCCGGGGGCGCAGCGGGGGTCGCCGCCGCATTCAATACGCCACTTGCCGGGATTGCATTCGCGATCGAAGAACTCGCCGCCAAATATGAGCAGCGTGTCGCCATCCTGGTCATGGGCGCAGTGATGATCGCGGGTTTGGTAAGCCTCGGCATATCCGGCGATTATGTCTATTTCGGCCGAATGAGCGGGGTATTAGGCGTGAAAGGCACGTTGATGGTCGCCCCGCTTGCCGGCGTCCTCGGCGGCCTCCTAGGCGGATTGTTCAGCCGCGTCGTCCTTAGTCATTCACGCAATCGGCGCCCGATCAGCGCGACACTGAAAAGATATCCCGTCGTGACAGCATTATCGTTCGGACTGCTGGTCGCGATCATCGGCGTGTGGAGTGGCGGCCTGACCTGGGGGACCGGTTATGAGCCGACCCGAGCGTTGCTCGATGGCAAGAACGTTTCCGAATGGTTCGGACCAGCCAAGCTCGCCGCCGCGCTTGCCACGACCCTCAGCGGGACCCCCGGGGGAATATTCGCGCCGTCTTTGGCGGTTGGTGCCGGCCTTGGGAACTTGCTGACGCCCCTCTTTCCGACACTTCCTGGCGGCCCGATCATTCTGCTTGGAATGATCGCCTACTTCGTCGGCGTTGTCCGCGCGCCGTTCACCGCGGTCATCATTGTCAGCGAAGCAACCGGCAATCACGGCGTTATCATGTCGCTTTTCGCCACCGCGCTGATCGCGGACTGGGTCAGTGCATGGGTATGTCCGACCCGACTGTACCATGGTCTTTCCGAGGCTTTCCTGCCCAAGTCTACGAAGACGACGGTCGCCTGAGGGAACGGTTGGTCGGTCAAATCCGTTGGTAGCTGGATTCCATCAATCAGGAGAAATGACCATGTTCGGCGACGACGAAACTCCCGAAATCCGCCTCAAGAAGAAATTCTGGGAGGCGCTTGACGACAGCCCCTTCATGATGCTCGGACTGGAAGGTGTCGACGATAGCCGCACGCGTCCGATGACGGCGCAGATCGACCGGCAGGATCGCGACAAGGACCAAGGTGGTCCGATCTACTTTTTTGCATCGAAGACCGATGGTGTTGGACAGGATATTAGTGCCGGCCACCGCGCGGTCGCTACTTTTGCCGGCAAGGGACACAAGCTGTTCGCGCATGTCCACGGCAACCTTGTGCCATCTGACGATCGCGCCGTCATCGAACGATTGTGGAATCCGTTCATCGCCAGCTGGTACAAGGACGGCAAGGACGATCCCGACCTCCAGCTTCTCCGCTTCGACACCGATCGAGCCGACATCTGGGAAGCCGACACCGGTTCGACGTTGAAGGCTGCCGCACTCAAGGCGCTGTTCGATGTCGACCCTGGCAAGGAGCATCAGGCCGAACACCAGGCCACCGTAACGATCTAGCGAAGAACCGATATTGCCAACTTCGTGCGCCGTCCCTCTTTTGAAGGGGCGGCGCTTTTTTCGTCGAACGGAGATTGTTTCTGTGCGCTTTGACTTGTTGACCGGTAACGCATCCTGCTAGTGATTCAGCCTGCTCAGGAGTGGATGATGGCCGGAAGACTTGCATGGATCCTTGCCGGCGGCGCCGCAATTGTAGCGGGCATGGCCTTTCAGGGCGACATGTTCGATAATGACGGCAAGGATAACCCGACGGTCGAAATACGATCGCACGACGGTAAGGAACTAACCGACCAGAAAGTCGGCGGCGTTGTCGACCGGATTATCCAGCAAAAGATCGCTGAGTCCAAGGTCATCGACGAGAATGGCGACCCGGTCGAAGTCGACAGCGAGGTCATGAAGGAATTGGCGTCGGCAGTGAGCGAGCTGGTCAAGGCCAACGGGGCGCTTGCATTGATGACGATCGGCAAGGATCCGCCAAAAGAGCAAATGGACGCAGCCCAGCGCCGGATCGATGAAGCGCAGGCGCGGGTCGATGCATTGAGCGACCAGATCGATGCCGCAAAGGATCAGTCCGAAGAGCAGCGCGACGACCAGAAAGACCGTATCCGTAAGCAGGTACGCGACGAAGTTCGCCGCGCCATGCGTGGCGGCGCGTAGAGACAAGGTTTGCAGTGGGTCGCCATCTGACGACCAAAGGCGTAAGAGTAAGGCGTTCCCGAAGCCATTCCGCACAGGAGGCCGCGATGGAAAATCCGATTGTTGACGATGGTGGCCTAAGCGATCGCTACGCCCCGCATGCACTCAGCCTATTGCGGATCGTAACAGCGATCCTCTTCCTGCTCCACGGCACCAGCAAGATCCTGATGGTCCCGATGTCCTCGGCAAGTGGACCGCCAATGTGGTCGTTGCTCTGGGTCGCCGGGATGATCGAATTGATTGGCGGCCTCGCACTCCTGTTGGGAATATTCTCTCGCCCGGTGGCATTGCTGCTGTGCGGCGAAATGGCGATTGGCTACTTCATGGTTCACGCGCCAAAGGACCTTTATCCGATGATGAATGGCGGTGAAGCAGCGATCCTGTTCTGCTTCATTTTCCTTTACATCGCTTTCGAAGGGCCAGGCCCGCTTAGCATCGACCGGTGGTGGCACCAGCGCCGTCATGGCGATGGTCCCGATGGCTATCTCGGGCTCCAGGGTAAGGCGTGACGTCATAATGCAGAACGGCCCCAATTGCTGGGACCGTTCACTAATCTTCAGCGCGTAAGCTTCTTGTAGCTCATCCGGTGCGGACGATCCGCTTCCGGCCCAAGGCGGCGACGCTTGTCTTCTTCATAGGCCTCGAAATTGCCTTCGAACCATTCGACGTGGCTATCACCCTCGAACGCGAGGATGTGGGTCGCCAGACGATCGAGGAAGAAGCGATCGTGGCTGATGACGACAGCGCAGCCCGCGAAATTTTCAATCGCTTCTTCGAGCGCGCCGAGCGTTTCGACGTCGAGATCGTTGGTCGGTTCGTCGAGCAGGAGGACGTTGCCACCCTCCTTGAGCATCTTGGCCATGTGGACTCGGTTGCGCTCACCGCCCGACAGCTTGCCGACGTTCTTCTGCTGGTCCGGACCCTTGAAGTTGAACGCGCCGACATAGGCCCGGGTCGATGCTTCCTGGCCGTTGACCTTCATGTAATCGAGCCCGTCAGAGATTTCCTCCCAAACGTTCTTCTTCGGATCGAGATGATCGCGGCTCTGGTCGACGAACCCGAGGCGGACGGTGTCACCGATCTCGACTTTGCCGTCGTCCGGTTGCTCCTTGCCGGTCAGGATCTTGAACAGCGTCGACTTGCCGGCGCCGTTCGGACCAATCACGCCAACGATACCACCCGGCGGAAGCGTGAAGCTCAAATCCTCGAACAGCAATTTGTCGCCGTACGCCTTGGATATCCCTTCGACCTCGATAACCTTGCCGCCAAGCCGTTCAGGCACCTGAATGACGATCTGGGCTTTGCCGATCCGGCGATCATCCTGCGCGTCCTGCAATTGCTCGAACTTGCGGATACGCGCCTTCGACTTGGACTGGCGCGCCGCCGGGGTCTGACGAATCCATTCGAGTTCACGAGTCAGGGCTTTTTGCTTGCCGCTCTCCTCGCGCGATTCCTGCTCGAGTCGTTTCGCCTTCTTTTCCAGATAGGTAGAGTAGTTACCTTCATACGGATAATAAGAACCGCGATCGAGTTCGAGAATCCACTCAACGACATTGTCGAGGAAATATCGGTCGTGGGTGATCATCAGCACCGCGCCGGCATATTCCTTGAGGTGGTTTTCCAGCCACTGGACGCTTTCCGCGTCGAGATGGTTGGTCGGCTCGTCGAGCAGCAGGATCGACGGCTTCTGGATCAGCAATCGGGTCAAGGCGACGCGGCGCTTTTCACCACCGGACAGATCGGCCACCGGCCAATCTCCCGGCGGGCAGCGCAGCGCTTCCATCGCGATCTCGAGCTGATTGTCGAGCGTCCAGCCGTCGACCGTGTCGATCTTTTCCTGTAATTCGCCCATCTCGGCACCTAGCGCGTCGAAGTCGGCGCCATCCTCGCCCATTTCGATTCCGATCTGATTGAACCGTTCGACCATGTTGGCGATATCGCGGGCACCGTCCTTGACGTTTTCAAGGACGGTCTTGGTCGGATCGAGCTCCGGCTCCTGTGCGAGATAGCCCACCGTGATGTTCTCGCCCGGCCACGCCTCGCCGGTGAATTCGGCATCCAGACCGGCCATGATCTTGATCAGCGTCGACTTACCCGCACCATTGGGACCGACGATGCCGATCTTAGCCCCCTGGTAGAATTGCAGGTTAATGTTGCTGAGCACCGGCTTGGCAGCGCCGGGAAAGCTCTTGGTCATGCCTTTCATGACGAATGCATATTGGGCGGCCATGGGGTCGCTGATCCTTTGACAAGATTGGGATTTGAGGCGCCACTTAGGGTTTGGCGCGGCGTAAATCCAGACGCTTAGTGGCGAAGTTCCTCCATCCGCGCATCGGCGTCAGGGAAGCGATAATCGGAAAATTGCTCGCGCAGCGTCTTCTTGCTGAGCTTGCCTGTCGCAGTGTGCGGGAGTTCGTCGACGAACGCGATGTCGTCAGGAAGCCACCATTTCGCGACCTGCGTCGCCAAGTGCTTGCGCAGCGCAATCGGACAAACGTCGCGATTCGCTTGCCTCACGACAACAAGCAACGGTCGCTCGTCCCACTTGGGATGCGGCATGCCGATGGCCGCGGCCTCGGCAACGCCGGCAAACCCGACCGCGGCATTTTCGAGTTCGATCGAACTGATCCACTCTCCGCCGGACTTGATGACGTCTTTCGACCGATCGGTAATCTGCATCGCGCCGTCAGGATGGAGCGCGGCGACGTCACCGGTATCGAACCAGCCGTCGGCGGTCAGGGCATCTACTTCGGCCTTGAAATAGCGCCGAAGCACCCAGGCGCCCTTGATCTGCAGATTGCCCGAGGCAACACCGTCGCGCGGCAATTCCTCGCCCTCGTCATCGACGATGCGCAGTTCGACGCCAAAGGGCACCCTGCCCTGACGAACCGTCCAGCCCAGTTGCTCCTCGTCGCTCATCGCGTCCCAGCCGCGCGGCACGCCCGACAATGTCCCAATCGGCGACGTCTCGGTCATTCCCCAAGCGTGGCCGACATGGATATGATGCTTGCGGAACCAGTCGATCATCGCGCGCGGCGCGGCCGAACCGCCGATAGTGACGTTCTTGAGCGGACCAAGGTCGTCGCCCGTCGCCTCGATATGCTGGATCATCGTCATCCAGATCGTCGGGACACCGGCACTGTGAGTTACCTTTTCTTCGCGGAACAGATCGACCATCCGGTCGGGTCGATAGTCGGCTGACAAGACCATCTTGCAGCCAGTGAGTGGTGCCGCCCACGGCAAGCCCCAGGCGTTTGCGTGGAACATCGGAACGATGGGGCAGGCAACCGAGCTTGTCGAAAGATCGAAACAGTCGGGCTGAATCTCGGCCAGGGCGTGCAGCAGCGTCGAGCGATGCTCGTAGAGGACGCCCTTGGGGTTTCCGGTCGTCCCGCTGGTGTAGCAAAGACCGCACGGATCGCGTTCATCACCTTCCACCCAATGATAATCGTCGTCGAAGCCGGCAAGCCAGTCGGAAAATCCGACGTCGCCGCTCCATCCAGCGGGCGGATCGTAACAGACATAATGTTCGATGGTGCTCCACTTGGGCTTCATCTTCTCGACCAGCGGCGCAAAGGCGGCATCGTAGAGCAGGACACGGTCTTCGGCGTGGTTGGCGATATAGTCGAGCTGGTCCTCGAACAGGCGCGGATTGATCGTGTGGAGGACGCCGCCCATACCGCAAGCGCCGTACCACGAGGTCAGATGCCCGGCATGGTTCATCGCCAAGGTCGCGACGCGATCGCCCTTGTTGATTCCCCAAGCTTCCAATGCCTTGGCCATGCGCCGCGCGTCGGAGGCAATTTGCCGCCAGGTGGCGCGCGTGACACTTCCGTCGGCCCACGCGGTAACGACTTCCCCGTCGCCATGTTCGCGTTCGGCATGATCGACCAGGCGCATGACGCGCAACGGCCAGTCCTGCATTGCCCCCAAAGCGGTCATGGGCATTCCTCGTCGTTTCAGGGAATCCGAGCGACGAGCATCATGCCGCGAATCGACACCGACTCAAGGAAAATCGCGAAATTCAGGTTAGAATGGCATCTTGAAGCCCGGCGGCATCGGCAGTCCGGACGTCATTTTCTCCATTTCAGCCGAAGCGGCATGATCCGCCTTGCCGCGCGCATCGTTGATCGCGGCAACGATCAAATCTTCAAGCATCGCCTTGTCCGAAGGGACCATCAGGCTGTCGTCGATATCCAATCCGAGGATCCGGCCCTTGGCGGTAGTGCGGATCTTGACCAGACCGCCGCCCGACGTGCCTTCAACCTCGACCTTGTCGAGATTGTCCTGCGCCTTGGCGAGTTCCGCCTGCGCATTCTGGGCCATTTGCATGATTTCTTCGAGGCTGGGCATGATCAGGCTTCTTTCCGTTCGATCGATTCCAAGGTGGCGTCCGGGAAGGCGTTCATCAAGGCCTTGACCCCGTCTTCCGCGAGCACGGCGGCGCGCATCGACTCTTCCGCCATCTTTTCCTGCTCCAGGAGCGATGGCTGCCCGCCCTGATCGCTGAACGCGATCTGCCATGTCTGGCCGGTGACCGCTTTCGCTGCGATCGCGAGTTCGCGGGGGAAATCGGGACCGAGCGGTCGGAGTGGCCGAAGGGCCAACACGCCGGGTGCGAAATCAACGAGGCCGACCTGATCGCGAAGCTGGATCGCAAGCAGATGTTTCCCACCTTTTTCGAGAGCATCGATGAACGACGCATAATCGGTGGGCCGCGCTGGTGTCGCTTCCGAAACCGACGCCATCGGCTTGGTCGCCGGAGCCGCCGGTTTATCAGTCGCGGGCGCCGATTGCGTTGGTGCATCACTGGCAATCTGTCGGACCAGGGCGCCGGGATCGGGCAAATCGGCGGCATGAACGAGGCGCAGGAGCGCCATCGACGCGGCTTCATGGGGATCGGGCGCCTGCGCGACATCCTGAAGCCCTTTGAGGAGCATTTGCCACAAACGGTGGATGATCGGCCAGCCAAGCTTGCCGGCCCATTCCGAAGCCGCTTCGCGTTCTTCAACCGATTGCAGGACGTCGCCGGTTGCGCCCGCCTTGGCCCGAGTGACACCATGCAGCGTTTCCATCAGGCCGCGCAGCAGCGCCTTGGGGTCGATCCCGAGCGTATGCGATTCGTCCAATTGGCCAAGCGTCGCACCCGCATCGGCCTCGAGCAGCGCGGCCAACAATCGCCGAACGCGGCCCCGATCGGCGAGGCCAAGCATGGCCCGAACGTCAGGGGCCTTAACCTTGCCCTCACCGTGGGCAATCGCCTGGTCGAGGATCGAAAGCCCGTCGCGCGCCGACCCTTCTGCCGCCCGCGCAATCACCGCGACCGCCTCATCCTCGATTTCAACACCTTCCGCAGCGGCGACATGCGAGAAATGGGCAGCAAGCTTGTCGGCGGGAATGCGCTTGAGGTCAAAACGCTGGCATCGCGACAGCACCGTCACCGGGACCTTGTCCACTTCCGTGGTCGCGAAAAGAAATTTCACATGCTCAGGTGGTTCCTCAAGAGTCTTCAACAACGCATTGAAAGCATTCTTGGAAAGCATGTGGACTTCATCGATGATGTAGATTTTATAGCGCGCCGACACGGCGGAATAACGCACCGCGTCAATGATCTCGCGAACATCGTCGACACCAGTATGGCTCGCAGCGTCCATTTCGACGACATCGATGTGCCGACCCTCGGCGATCGCCCTGCACGGCTCGCAAACGTCGCAAGGGTGGATCGTCGGGGCACCCTCACCGTCCGGCCCGATGCAATTGAGCGCCTTGGCAATCAGGCGTGCCGTCGACGTCTTGCCGACACCGCGAACGCCAGTAAGCAGGAAGGCGTGCGCGATCCGGCCACGCGCAATGGCATTGGCGAGGGTCTGGACCATTGCATCCTGGCCGATCAATTCGTCGAAATTGCGCGGTCGGTATTTGCGGGCAAGCACGCGATACGGCGTTCCCGGGTCGGCTTCAGGCCGCTTCATTGGCCGCGGCGGCTCGTCGAGACCAAGGCCGGGGCCAAGATCGGCCTGTTCTTCCGCTGCGGGCGATTCGTCACTCATCGCACGAAACTAGGCGCACAACTCCGCCTGTTCCAGTTTTGTCTTCGTCATTTTTTGGAAGGTGGAAGCCGGCGACCCGGGGCAAAATCGTTGTGGCTGCTTCCTTCCGGATCTGACCAGGTTGGCGATAACCCCGCCCACCGACTTCCGCGGGCCATATGGCGAGGC
>JBDTMR010000048.1:0-11096 GCA_039934175.1 Sphingomicrobium sp. | reverse complement strand
GGCCCAGCGTCAGCGGCGTCGCATCCTGCAGATGGGTGCGGCCGATCTTGACGATATGGTCGAAGCGCTGGGCCTGCTGCGCCAAGCGTTCGTGAATCATGACCAGCGCCGGGAGCAACCGGCGATAGACGCCGATCCCCGCGGCGATATGCATTGCGGTCGGGAAGCTGTCGTTCGACGATTGGCCCTTGTTGACGTGGTCGTTGGGGTGAACCGGTTCCTTGCCGCCGCGATGGCCGGTCAGCTGTTCGTTGGCACGGCCGGCAATGACTTCATTGGCGTTCATGTTCGACTGGGTGCCCGAACCGGTCTGCCAGATGACCAGCGGGAATTGCCCGTCAAGATCGCCGCGCGCGACTTCGCCGGCGGCCTGCTGGATCGCTTCGGCGACATCGGCATCGAGCAGCCCGAGCCGCGCGTTCACCCGCGCCGCAGCCTGCTTCACATAGCCAAGCGCATGGACGATCTCGAGCGGCATCCGTTCGCGCTCGCCGAACGGGAAATTGCCGATCGACCGCTCGGTCTGCGCGCCCCAATAGCTGTCGGCGGGGACCTCGATCGGTCCGAAACTGTCGGTTTCGGTGCGGGATATCATGAGTGTGAACGTCCTTGCGCTATATGCTGGAAAACTGGCGCAGCCCTAACCAGAGCGAAAAGCAGAGTCGAGGGCGGCCGAGCGCCCCGCAGCCTTACTTCTTGCGGGTGAAGTCGACACTGACGACGTTCGATCCATCGTCGACCGTCGCTGGCGGAGAAGGAACGTCGTTTTCCGCTTCGTCATGCTCTTCGGGGTCGAGCGGGACCGCGCTGGCGTGGAATTTCAGGCTGAAATCGACCGCCGGGTCGACGAAATCGGTGACTGCCTCAAACGGCACGACCAGGGTCGAGGGGACGCCGCCGAACGACAGCCCGACGGTGAAGAAATCCTCTTCCACCTTGAGATCCCAGAAGCGGTGTTGAATGACGATCGTCATCTCGTCGGGAAATCGGTCCGAGAGATGCTTGGGAATGGTCACGCCGGGCACGCGAGTCTGGAAGGTGATGTAGAAATGGTGACCGCCCGGCAGGTGCCCGCCCGAACTGGCGACTTCCGATAGCACCCGGCCGACGACGGCGCGAAGCGCGTCCTGCACGATTTCGTCGTAGGGAATCAGGCTTTCGGGCGTGTCGTCGCTCATGGCTTCGTGGTAGCGATGCGGGCCAATCGGTCAAGCAGAGTCGCCCGCGGAGTTTCCTGATGCCCATCGATCACAAGCAGACTTACGACGAACAGAATATCTTCGCGCGCATCCTGCGCGGCGAATTGCCAAGCCAGAAAGTGATTGAAACCGACCACAGCCTGGTGATCCACGACATCAACCCGCTTGCAGCGGTACATCTGCTGGTACTGCCCAAGGGGCCTTACGTTTCGTGGGATGATTTTTCTGACAAGGCGAGCGAAGCCGAGATCGCCGACTTCGTCCGGGTCGCGGCGCAAGCGGCGCGGATCGCCGGCGCCGAGCCGCAGGGCTATCGCCTGCTCGCCAATGTCGGCAAACGCAGCGGCCAGGAAGTCCCTCACCTGCACCTCCATATTTTCGGCGGGCAGCCGCTTGGCCCGATGCTCGCCGGTTAACGCCCGCGCAGCATCCGCATTTTCGGATTGCACCGCCGACAAAGCCCGCTAGGCTCCGCTCCCACTAGAGCAACGAGCATCCGCGCCATTGGCGACGGGGGCCACCGCCAAGGGGATCTTCATGTTACTTGATCGAGTCAAACCGCTCGACGCCATATTGGCAACTGCGGCCAAGAAATCGCTGCACCGCTCGCTCGGTGCGTTCCAACTGACCTTGTTCGGTATCGGCTGCATCATCGGCACCGGCATTTTCGTGCTGACCGCCGCTGGCGCACAGAAGGCCGGACCCGGCCTGATGCTGGCGTTCGTGATTGCCGGCGCGGTGTGCATCGTCGCAGCGCTCTGCTATGCGGAAATCGCGGCGATGATCCCGGTTGCAGGCTCCGCTTACACCTACAGTTATGCGACGATGGGCGAGTTTCTGGCCTGGACCGTCGGTTGGGCGCTGGTGTTGGAATATGCCATCGCCGCTTCTGCGGTGTCGGTCGGCTGGTCCGGATATTTCACCGGGACGATTCTGAATGACACATTTGGGATACACCTACCGGCCTATCTGACGGCAGGGCCGCTGGCACTCGGCGGGGCCCCGGGCGGAATGATCAACCTGCCTGCAATGATCATTGCGCTGCTCGTAACTTGGCTGCTGATGATCGGCACCAGCGAAAGCGCCAAGGTCAATGCCATCCTGGTTTCGATCAAGGTGGCTGCGCTGACCGTGTTCATCGCGCTCACCTTGCCCAAGATCGATACGGCCAACTTCAATCCGTTCCTTCCCGCCGGCACCTTCGGTGGCTTTGGCACCGGGGTTGGCGCGGTCGGCGCGGCTGCAACGATATTCTTCGCTTATGTCGGTTTCGACGCGGTTTCGACTGCGGCGGAAGAAACCAAGAATCCGCAGCGCAACGTCCCGATCGGCCTGGTCGGTTCGCTGTTATTCTGCACCGTCTTCTACATTCTGGTCGCGGCCGGTGCGATCGGCACCATCGGTGGCCAGCCGATCATGGGCCCAGGCGGAATTCCGTTCCCGGCCGGTTCGGAAGAGCTCGCGCGTCAGTGCGCCATGCCGCAATATGCCGATGCTCTCGTCTGCTCGAAGGAAGCGCTGGCCCACGTCCTTCGCCAGATCGGCTTCGGGACGATCGGCAACATGCTCGGCTATGCTGCCATCCTGGCCCTCCCGTCGGTCATCCTGGTCCTTCTGTTCGCGCAGACCCGAATCTTTTTCGTGATGAGCCGTGACGGACTGCTCCCGGAAGTCCTTTCGAAGGTCCATCCGAAGTGGAAGACGCCTTATGTCGTGACCGCCATTACGGGTGTCGTCGTGGCGCTTGGTGCGGCGTTCTTCCCGGTCGGCCAGCTCGCCGATATCGCCAATGCCGGAACGCTTTATGCGTTCATGATGGTGGCGATTGCGGTGATGGTGCTGCGCAAGACCGACGGTGCGCGCAAGCGCGACTTCCGTGTTCCGGCGCTCATGATCATCGGCCCGGCGACGGTGTTCGGCTGCCTGTTCCTGTTCCTCAACCTGCCGACCGCAGCGATGCTGATGTTGCCGGGCTGGACGGTCGTCGGGCTGTTCATCTACTTCCTCTACAGCCGTGGCCACAGCCACATGGGCAAGGGCATCGTCGAGGTTCCGGAACTCGACCCGAATGCACCGCCAATGGATGCGGCGCCGCTGCCGGGCATTCCGGTGCCGGGTTCACCGGACGAACGCAGCTAGCGTTTCTTCCGTCACCAACGGACAAAATTAAGGGGAGGCTTTCGGGCCTCCCCTTTTTCGTCAGGCTGGATCGACGCGCTCAGAGGATGCCGGCGGCCAACGCCTTCAGATCCGTCTCCGGGCGCGCGCCATAATGCTGGATCACTTCGGCCGCCGCGATCGCGCCCAGCTTCAGCGACTTCTCCAGCCCCAGCCCGCGTGCCTCGCCGGCAAGGAAACCGGCCGCGAACAGGTCGCCCGCGCCAGTCGTGTCGACCAGTCGCTCGATCGGTTCTGCCGGGACCTGCGCCCGCTCGGTCCCGCGCACGGCGACCGCACCCTGTTCGCTGCGAGTCACGACCAAGGTCGGGACCTTGTCGGCGAAGGCCGCGACCGCCGCATCGAAATCGTCGGTGCCGGCCATTTCGGTGATTTCGGCTTCGTTGGCGAACAGGATATCGATCCTCTTCTCGTCGATCAGCCGGACGAAGTCGGCCTTGTGGCGCGAGATGCAAAAGCTGTCGGACAGCGTGAAGGCGATTCGGCGACCGGCAGCATGGGCGGCGTCGATCGCGGCTTCCATCGCGGCGCGCGGCGCTTCGGGGTCCCAAAGATATCCTTCGAGGTAGGTAATCGCCGAGGCGGCGACCGCATCCATGTCGACCCCCGCCGTTTCCAGCATTTGCGCGGCGCCGAGGAAAGTATTCATCGTGCGCTGGGCATCGGGCGTCACCAGGATCAGGCAGCGCGCGGTCGCGCCGACATCGTCTCTGGCGGGAACGAGGAACTCGACCCCCTGCGATTCGATGTCGTGGCGATAGATGTCGCCCAGTTCGTCGCTTGCAACCTGGCCGATGAAACCCGTCTTGATGCCGAGCGCCGCAAGACCCGCCGCCGAGTTGCCGGCCGATCCGCCGCTGACTTCCCGGCCAGGGCCCATCTCGCCGTAAAGGCGAACCGCCTCGGCCTGGTCGATCAGTCGCATCGACCCCTTGTCGAGACCCTGACAGGTGATGAAATCGTCGCTGGCTTCCGAAATGACGTCGACGATCGCATTGCCGATGCACAGCACGTCGAAGCGGGAAGCGGTCATGGAAGTTCCTGTCGAGAAGAGGAGAAAAAGTCGGGCGACCGCCTAGCCGCGACCGGGCGACGGAGCAAGCTTGCCAGCCCGAGCCGGCCTCGCCATGATCGACACATGCGCAAACTGCTGATCGTCTCGACGTCCCTGCTGCTCGCCGCCTGCGCGACCGCTCCGCAGACCACGCCGACCACACCGAGCACATCGGTCAACCCCGTTCATCACGGCGCGACGTTGATCGGCCTGAGCGCAACCGATCTGGTGACACGCTTCGGACAGCCCGCGTTTCGCCTCAAGGAAGGCCCCGGCACCAAGTTGCAGTGGCGCTCGGCCAATTGCGTACTCGACGCCTACCTCTATCCGCGCGACGGCAATCGCGGCGACGATTATGTTACTCATGTCGATACGCGCCGTCCGAGCGGCGACGCGCTAGACTTCGCTAGCTGCGTCAACCTGCTCGCGCGCTAGCTGCTCCATCGCCCAGCGCGCGGCGTCGGCGACCACCGGATCAGGGTCGGCGAGATGAGGTTCGACATCCGCCACCAAATCGGGATCTTCACTATTACCCGCCGCGATCAGGCAATTGCGGATCATCCGGTTGCGGCCGATCCGCTTGATCGGAGAACCCGCGAACATCGCCCGAAAGGCGGCGTCGTCCAGCGCCAGCAAACCTGCAAGGCGCGGCGCGACGAGCTCGGCGCGGGGCAGGAACGCGGTGTTGGCGCTGGCCGCTTCGGCAAAGCGGTTCCACGGACAGACTGCCAGGCAATCGTCGCAGCCATAGATCCGGTTGCCGATCGCCTCGCGATACTCGATCGGAATCGGACCAGCGAGTTCGATCGTCAGATAGGAGATGCAGGCTCGCGCATCGACCTGGCCGGGGGCGACGATCGCGCCGGTCGGGCAGGCGTCGATACATCGTGTGCAGCTGCCGCAATGTTCGCCGGCAGACGCATCGGGGGTTAATTCCAGTTCGGTGTAGATGATGCCGAGGAACAGCCAATTGCCATGGTCGCGGCTGAGCACATTGCTGTGCTTGCCCTGCCAGCCGATCCCGGCGGCGGCGGAAAGCGGTTTTTCCATCACCGGCGCGGTATCGACGAACACCTTGAGCGCGCCGCCGTGACGGTCGGCGAGCCAGCGGCCGAGCGCCTTCAGCGCCTTCTTGACGGTCTTGTGATAATCGCCGCCCTGCGCATAGACCGAGATCCGGCCGACGTCGGATTGATCCGCCAATGCCAGCGGATCGCGCGCCGGGGCGTAGCTCATGCCCAGTGCGATCACGCTGTTCGCCTCGGGCCACAGGCCGCGTGGAGAAGCGCGTTGTTCCTTGCGGTCTTCCATCCAGCCCATTTCGCCATGACGCCCCTCGTCTAGCCATTGCATCAACCGGGCGCCGGCATCGGCGGCGGCATCTGCGCGCGCGAATCCGCAGGCGACGAAGCCCAGTTCGGCCGCTTTTTCGCGGATTTCCTGTTCGATGGTGATTGTCATTTACCTTTTTGCCCTTAGCACGGGGAGCATGGAGCAAGGCAACGCCGTCGAGGCATCGAACCTCGTCAAGATTTTCGACGACACCCGCGCCGTCGACGGAGTCAGCCTCGCCGTTCCGGTCGGCAGCATCTACGGCATCCTGGGGCCGAACGGTGCGGGCAAGACGACGACGATCCGAATGCTGCTGGGGATCATCGATCCCGACAGCGGCAACCGCTCCCTGCTCGGCCGCGACCAGCCGCTCGATGCGGCGAGCGAGGTCGGCTATCTACCGGAGGAGCGCGGACTTTATCCGTCGATGACAGCACAGGACGCGATTGCGTTCATGGGCGCGCTGCGCGGCCTGCCGCTGAAGGAAGGGCGCGCCCGCGCAGTCTCCCTGGTCGAAGGGCGCGGACTTGGCGATTGGGTCAAGCGCCCGATCCGATCCTTTTCGAAGGGCATGGCGCAGACCGTGCAATTGCTTGGCACCATCGTTCACAAACCAAGGCTGATCGTCCTCGATGAACCGTTTTCAGGTCTCGACGCCATCAACCAGGGCAAGCTGGAAGAGTTGATCCGCGAGCAAGCCGATTCCGGCGTCACCGTCATCTTTTCGACCCATGTCATCGCCCATGCCGAGCGGCTGTGCGAACGGGTCGCGATCATCGCCAAGGGCCATGT
This sequence comes from Sphingomicrobium sp., assembly GCA_039934175.1. Lineage (GTDB taxonomy): Bacteria > Pseudomonadota > Alphaproteobacteria > Sphingomonadales > Sphingomonadaceae > Sphingomicrobium. The sequence goes on along the minus strand of JBDTMR010000048.1, from coordinate 4,541 downwards.
CGCGTTCGACGGACGGGTCGATGAGGCGCGCGGCCGTTTGCGCCCGATCGTCCGATTGGGCACCCGCGCGACGGACGGCCCGTGGCGCAGCGCAATCCCGGCCAACGCCCGCCGCGACGGCGCCGAATATGTCTTCGAATTGCCCGATGGCGGCCCCGAACCATTGCTGAAAGCGCTGATCGACGGCGGCGCGGGGATCGAGACGCTGAGCATCGAGCGGCCAGGCCTGCACGATGCGTTCGTCGCCATCGCCGGACAGGCGGCAGCGCGCGAAATGACCGGCGAAGGAGTCATGCCATGAATTTCGGCAAGCTGGTGCGAAGCGCCTTCGTCGTCGGTCGCCGCGATTTCGTCGCGACCGTCTACAGCAAGACCTTCCTGTTCTTCCTGATCGGCCCGTTATTCCCGCTGGCGATCGGGATGCTGTTCGGCGGACTTGGCGCACGAGCGGCAAGCGAAGCCCCGCCTACCACGGTGGCCGTGATCGGCCAGCAAGCCGATTTCGACTTGTTGCAACAGGCGCGAACACGGCTGGAGCCACTGGCCGGGGATCGCGGGTTCGTCGTGCTCGTGCCGGTCGCGCCCGAAAATGACGTCGCCAAGCAGCGCGACGAGTTGCTGAAGGACGAGGGACAAAAGCTGCTCGGCGTGCTCGACGGCGGCTTGTTCAATCCGCATTTCACCGGGGCCGTCCGCGCCGACGGAACCACCGTCAGGCAAATCGGCATGTTCGTGGACGAGGCGCAGCGAACCCGGGTCGGAATGCCGCCTGCCGGCCAACCGATGGCAGTCACGCTAACCGATTCCTCCGCAGGCTCTCTGGCCGAAGCGCGCGGCGTCACGGCGCGGGCGGGACAATTCCTGTTGTTCTTCCTGACCGTCTTTCTGGCCGGCATGTTGCTGAGCCAGTTGATCGAGGAAAAGTCGAACAAGGTGATCGAGGTGCTGGCCGCCGCGGTGCCGATCGATGCCATCTTCCTTGGCAAATTGTTCGCCATGCTGGCGATGTCGCTGATCGGAATCGCGGTTTGGCTGAGCGCCGGCGCGCTTGCGATATCCTTCTTCACCAAGGCAGGGATCGGCGCGCTGCCGACGCCGGCGGTGGGCTGGCCGACTTATGTCGCACTGGGCTTCATCTATTACACGATGAATTATCTGCTCATCGGATCGACCTTCCTGGGCATCGGCTCGCAGGCGTCGACGGTGCGCGAAGTACAGACTTTGTCGATGCCGGTAACGATGGCGCAATTGCTGCTGTTCGGGCTGGCCCAATTGTCGATCGGTCACCACAATAGCGCTGAGGGACTGGTCGCCGCGGCCTTCCCCTTGTCGTCGGCGTTCACGATGATCGCGCGGGCCGCCGAGCTTCCCGAGATCTGGCCGCATCTGCTGGCGATTGCCTGGCAGCTTCTCTGGGTCGCGCTGATCGTCCGCCTGTCATCCCGCCTGTTCCGCCGCGCCGTGCTGAAGTCGGGGCCGTCGTTCCGTTGGCCGTGGCAACGCAAGGCGACGGTTTAAGGAATCGAATATGGGAATCAGGCGATCGCATGCCTGGCCATGTCGGTCAGGGTCGCCATCAGCGCCTTGTGCGGAAACGGGCCGTGACTGATCCGCGCGACGCCGGCATCGGCCCAGATTTTTTTCTCGGGCGCGCCGGGAAAGGCGATCGCGTTGAGCGGAAGCGGAACCGCGGTGACAACGCGTTCGATATCGCGCGGATCGGCGATACGCGGCACGAAGAAACCCGACGCGCCGGCATCGGCGAACGCCTTGCCGCGTTCGATCACGCGGTCGATCAAGCTGCCGTCGTCCGACTTTTCCTTGATCATCAGATCGGTGCGGGCATTGATGAAAAAATCGGTGCCGACTGCGGCGCGGATCGCGCGAATCCTGGCGACTTGCACATCGAGCGGATGGATGCCCTCACCGCCGATTACCTGATCCTCGAAATTGCAGCCGACCGCGCCGGTGTCTTTCAGTGCCGCGACATTGACCGCCGCTTCAGCGGGATCGATCGAATAAGCGCCTTCGAAATCGACGCTCAGCGGCAGGTCGACCGCGGCCAGGATGCGTCGCGCATTGGCAAAGACGAAATCGAGCGGCACCCTCTGCCCGTCGCCGAACCCTGCTGCGTCGCCGACGGGATGGCTGCCGGTTGCAAGCGTCTGCGCACCTGCCGCCGCAACCGCAAGCGCGCTTCCTGTGTCCCAGATGTTGTAAAGAACGACGGGGTCGCCCGGCACATGAAGCGCGGCGAAGGTTACAAAATCCCTCATTGCGGTGCTGGGCCGATCTGTTCCCACAATTCGATCTTCACGCCGTCGGGGTCCAGGATCCAGGCGAATTTGCCATAAGGCTCGTCGACCCGGCCGAGAATGTCGATTCCCTTTTCCTCGAGCATCTTCTGGAAACCGTCGAGGTCGTCGACGCGCAGGTTGAGCATGAACGGATGCGGGCTGGGGTCGAGATAGTTGCTGTCGGCGGCGAAGCTGGACAGCAGGCTGAAGGGATCGTCCTGTGGCTCGTCCGCCCAACGGAACGTCGGGCCATATTCGCCGCTAATGCCGAGCATGTCCTTGTACCAGGCGCTGCTTGCCTCGACATTCTCGCGCTTGATGAAGACGCCGCCGATTCCGGTGACCTTTGCCACGTCATGCTCTCCTTCAGATGCGGTCCGGGTAGATTGGCCGGATATCTACCGGCAGATGGGTCAGCGTGGCGATCACCTTGTCGGCTTCGGCATCGGTGGTGCCCCACTTGGCGAGGAACGCCTTGGCCCCGTCGTAATCGCCGTCGCCCTGCCGCCGGACGATTTCGCCGACCAGCGCGCCAATGGCGGCGTCGATCTTGCCTTCGTCGATCCGGTAACGCGATTGCTGCTGGTCCCAGACAATCGCCCCCTGGTCGCGCAGATAGCGGTACTGCATCGCCGCGCCCTTGCCGTGCGCCTCGTTGGTGCCGAACCGCATCGCCCGGAACAGGCCGGCGACGTAGGACGCGCGAATCCTGGGCGCTTCGGCGATCGGCAGGACGCCGCGCTTCATCATGTAGAGCACGTTCCACGCGCCCATCACGTCGGCCTTCGCCTCCTCGAAACCGGAACCGATATCCTTCATTTCCTGGTCGACCGTGGTCTTGCGACCGTTCACGACGATGCTGCCCGGGCCGAGGCTGTGCGACAGTTCGTGGAACAGGGTTTCGTAGAACATGTAGTCGCGGGTGACATTGCCGGCCTGCTCCTTGACCAGCACCAGCCCGGCCATCGGCGCCAAGATCCGCTCATATTTGGCGCCGAGGACATTTTGGAGAATGATCTTCTTGGCGCCCTTGGCTTCGCGCACCCGTTCGTCGTTGGGCAGGTTGAACGCGATGGTCTGGACGCCCGGCACATTGTCGCCGCCGCCGTGGACTTGGTCGACGACGCCGATCGGGCTTTCAAAGCCGCGCTGGAAATTCTTGTATTTTTCGTCGACCGGGAGGTTCTTCTCCATGTCGCGGAGCAGCGACTTATATTTGTCGAGCCTGGAAGATTCCTCCGGGTTGCGAAGCGTGACGAACGCCTCGAACGCCGTCTTCCGGCCGTAAAGTCCGTCGGTATAGGTCTCGTACGGCCCGATCGCGACTTCGATCGGCGTCCCTTTCAGATCCATCCATGCCAGTTCGCTCTCGAAATAATCGTCGGTGCGAAATGCCCTGGCGCGAAGCGAAAGGAATTTCTTGAGGCTTGGATTGCTGGTTCGTGCGGCGGCCTGGTCGAGCAGTTTGGCGGCGGGCTCCAGCCACTGGGCATAGGCCTTGGAATAAGGCACGGCGACCAAAGCGCCGCCGTTGCGCTCGACCACCGTGTAGGGGCTCGTCAGCGCCTCTTTCTGATCGGGGTGCGCGGTCAGATACTGGTCGAACTGCTCCTTCGTCATCCCCGCCGGATAAAAGCCCGCGCCGGCCGGCTTGGTGCCGCTGCCGAAAAACGGCTTGTCCTCGTCCAGCGGATCCCATGGCCCGAAGAACGTATCGAAGCGGTCGAGCAAAGCCGGATCGTCCTTCGCGACAATGTCGGCGCGCAGTTTGTCGTAACCGGGCGTCAGCTGGCGTTTGAATATCTCGCTCATCTGGTTCGCCGCCTGGTTGAGCAGGTTGACGACATCGCGCTCTTCAGCGCTGAGATAAGCGGTATCGACCGTCATCTCGACCTTGGCCAGCTTGTCGACCGCGCCATCCTTCGATGCTGCCGCTCCCTGATTGTTCGTCGCTGGATTTCCGACCTGGCAGCCGGCCAGGGCAATAGCGATTGCGGCGGTGGCAACGAAGAGATTGGGACGAGCATCCATTGATAAACTCCTTGCGGCATCGCGAGACCGGCGAGGCATTTCAACCATCAGTGAACGAAGCGCGCCACCACGTCGCGGTAGCTTCTGCTGACCTTCACCTCGGCCCCTGAATCAAGCACCAGGAAGCATTCGCCGTTGGTGTGCGGGCGGACCTGCTTGACGAGGTCGAGGTTGACGATGGTCGAGCGGTGGACGCGCTGGAAGCGGCGCGGG
>JBDTMR010000047.1:0-11104 GCA_039934175.1 Sphingomicrobium sp. | reverse complement strand
ATCAAAGCGGCGTCGCGCACGACCTTCTTGACCTCGATGTCGAATTCCAGATCGCTGTTCGGCGGAATGGTGCCATCCGGCGTACCGGTTGCGCCATAGCCAAGCGCTGCAGGGATGGTGATCTTGTATCGTCCGCCTTCGCGCATTTGCTGCAACGCTTCGCCGAACCCGGGAATGACCTGCCCGGGGATCATGCCAGCGGGGCCACGACCTGCGGTCGAATCGAACACCGTGCCGTTGGGCAGGCGACCTTCATATTCGATGATCGCGCCGTCGACTGCCTTGATCGGGTCGCCCTTGCCCTCGACAAGCGTGACAATGCGAACGCCATTCGCCGTCGTCGCGCCGCGCATCGCGCCGGCACCGGTCCACGCCAGCAGCAGCGCTGCAGCGACGATCAGGACAAAGCCCAGCCAGAATTTGGCGAGCGTGCCGCGCTTGAGCGGATGAAGCGGAACCTGGGTGGCCGACATGTCACGAGCCCTTGGGGCGAGAGGAAGACGAAACGTCGAGAACGAACGCTTATCGTGCGCCTTCGCGTTCGACCCGCTTACGCTCGAGCTTACGTGCGCGGCGGATGGCAGCGGCGCGTTCGCGTGCACGCTTTTCCGACGGCTTCTCGTAGTGACGACGAAGCTTCATCTCGCGATAGACGCCCTCACGCTGCAGCTTCTTCTTGAGCGCCCGCAGCGCCTGGTCGACATTATTGTCGCGAACGATGATCTGCATAAAAGCTCACCCAACTCCATTCTTCTGTTCCGTCCGGCAAGCCGGACAATCGCTGGACCGGCCACTGGTGGCCAACAAATAGGGGGCCGCAAACGGCGCTCCATTCGGTCGAGCATGTCGATTCGTTCGTCGCGGACGGATCCGCGGCGTCGCGCGGCCCCTACCAGCGAGTGCGACTCCTTTCAAGATCAACATTTTTTCCGCGAAATCGCTGCGTCCGCGACGAGTCGAGCCTTGGGCGGGACGAGAGCGGGAACAAGAGCGTTATCGTTATCGGCAGTTAACCTTTGCTCTGATAATGTGCCCTTTCACTCGGGGAGGGTCTTGGATGTCGTTGAATCGTCGGGAAATCTTGCGGCTTGGCGCCGCTGGCGCCGGGGGACTCTTGTTTTCGACGGCGGCCAGCTCGGTCGGCCTGCCGCTGACTCCGAACGGTGATCCGTCCAGTCCGGTTCCGGGTTTCCCCGCGACGCCCGTGGGGCCCAGCGCCCCGGCGGGTGTGGATCCCGCATTGTTCCAGCGCGCCAAGGCGGCGCTCGACCTGCATCGTGACCGTGTCCGCTATCGCGATACTATCGGGATCGTAGATTTTTCGCTCGCGTCAGCGGAGCCGCGCTTCCACGTCGTCGATCTGATCAGTGGACGCGTCGATTCGTTCCGCGTCGCGCATGGCAAGGGATCCGATATGGGTCACACCGGCTTCCTCGAGCAATTCTCGAATCGACCGGGTTCGGAAGCGACCTCGAACGGCGCTTACTCGACGGGCGATACCTATCAGGGGAAATACGGGCTCTCGATGAAGGTCGACGGTCTCGACTGGAGTAACAACAACGCCAATTCGCGCGCCATCGTGATCCATAATGCCTGGTATGCCGAAGACGATGTCGTAGCGCAGCACGGCAAGCTCGGCCGGTCGCAAGGCTGCTTTGCGTTCAGCAAGACCAATCAATGGAAGGTGATGCAGCGTCTCTATGGCGGCCGAATGATCTACGCCGACAAGCTGGCCTGACCGTTCGAACCTTTAACGCTCACAAAAAAGCCGGCCCGAAAGGCCGGCTTTTTCATTGGCCCCAAGTCAACGCGTCGCGGTCTGAAGCGTCGACGGCTTTTTCGAGTGATCGAGGAGCGCGGCGATTACCTTGTCGTCCCGGCCATAGAGATCGGCATACTTGACGATCGTCCCGTCGTTGAGCGCCGCCGCACTGAAATAGACGATGTAGACGGGCAGCGGCTTGACGAACCGCGCCGTCACCGACTTGCCGCTCTTGAGCGTCTCGTCGACCTTGTCTGCCGTCCATTCGCCATTGTCATCGGCGAGCAGCATCTTCGATAGTTCAAGGATATTCTGGGTGCGGACACAGCCGTGGCTCAGCGCCCGAACCTGACTGTTGAAGCGGCTGCGCGCGTTGGTGTCGTGCAGATAAATCGCTTCATTGTTCGGCATCACGAACTTGACCTGTCCGAGTGCGTTCGACGGCCCCGGCGGCTGCCGCCAGCGCTGGACCTTGCCGTCGGCGCCCTTAACCGCGACATAGCCCGACTTGCCGGCGACTTCGCGACCGATCGAGCTCGGCACTTCCCACCACGGATTGAGGACGACGCCGGTGGCCGTCGCGCTGATCTGCGGGGTCTTGGTCCTGACGGCACCGGCAATCGCCTTGCGCTTCCAGCGTGTCTGGCCGTCTTCGACCAAGGTCGCATGGAAGCTGGGCACGTTGACGATGATATATTTCTGACCAAGATCTCGCGGCAGCCAGCGCCAGCGATCCATGTTGAGCCGGACCCGGTTGATCAGCTTCACGTCGGCGGCATCGGCCTGCGCCAAAGCCGCGCGAAGCGACAAATATTGCGGGTGGGTCGGCAATAAGTCGTTCAGCGCGCCGTGGAGATTGTTGGTCGCCAGCGCACGGCGCAGCAGGTCCATCTGTATTGCTTCGTCGAACTTGTCGTCCTTGATGAACCACTCGTTGCGATCCTTGCCGCGGACATGGCCCATGGCAAGGTCGCTAGACAATCTCATGTAGCGATCGGTCGCGACGGCTGACACCGTCGCCGGATCGCCGCCGCGCATCGCGACTTCCAGGCCGGAAGGATCATAATCGCGCGGATCGAGTCCCTCAGCGCCAATGCCGTTGATCGCGTCCAGCAGCACCTGGGTGGCTCCCGGCGACCATGCCGGTGGGGGCAACGGAGCCGGAACGGGTTCCACATCGGCCTGTGCCTGGGGCAGCGGCGCCATCGGGTCGGGGGCTTGTACCGGTTGTGCCCATGCGGGGACGGCTACGGCAGCGGTCGCAGCACTCGCAAGGGCGAAAGTCTTCCAATGGATCGTCACGAATTGTCCCCTAGGATCGGATCAGTAGAGCTGGTTATGGCGCCGCCCGATGGTACACAGGATGAATGGCACCGGCCAGACCCCCGAATGCGTCAGCGACCGAAAAATCGATTGCCAACCGAGCCTTAACGGTTTCAGGATAACACTGACGCCGGCAGCACGTTAGGGGCACCGCCGATGGACGATACCAAGGATAAAGGCTGGCTAGGTCGATTGACCCTTCGACTGCAATCGCTGATCGACCCAAGGCGCGAGAGGCGTCGAACCGCCAATCCTTCGCAACAGGCGATGATGTCGCTGCGCGGCCGCGATCACGCGGTTGCAGTCCTCGACCTTTCGCAATCGGGCGCGATGATCGACTTCGGCGGGCATGCCTATGAAGGAGATCCCGTGACGATACAGTTACTTGACCACGGCATTGTGGCAGGGCAGTTGCGCTGGATTCGCGACGGACGAGCAGGAATTTCCTTCAACCGGCCGCTCGACAGCGAGACAAAGGGAGCTTGAGCGTTCGATGATCAAGGCGCATCTGGTCAAGGCCGATGACGATAGCGACCGCCGCCGCGCACCGCGTGTCGATGTCAAGATCGACGCCCGCGTCCGTGAACTTGGTACCGAAGGCGCCGAAGCGCGGATTCTCAATCTCTCCGACACCGGCTTCATGGCCGAATCGACCGCTGCGTTTGACGTTGGCGCGCGAATCTGGCTGCTGTTGCCAGGTCGGGAACGGGCCGCCGCAATCGTTCGCTGGACCGCAGGAAACCGGCTGGGCGCGGAGTTTGCCGAGCGCGCTGAAGCCGCCGCACTCGCTGGCTAGCGACAAGCAAGCCTAAACTACAAATCGTCTCATTTTGGGGTGGCCGCTGCAGATTCGTTGCGACCGCCATGAAACTTCTGCGACGTTGAGCCGTTCAAATTCGCCGAAAGGGACTGAACATGGCACGTTTCCAAACGCTCAGCGATCTGCACATGCGGCACGACCCGGCAGGGCGCGGCTATCATGCGGTCTATCGCGAACAGCAAATCAATAATTGCCCGGGTTGCGGGCGCGCGCACTGGATCATCGGACGCTTCTCGGCGGAATGCGCATTCTGCGCCACCGCGCTACCGCTTGCCGAAACTAGCATGCATTCGCATTCCGCACCGGCGGTCATTCACCATCGCAATCGCGATCGGTCGGTTAGTGCTGCCTGGGCGGCCTAAAAGTCATTCTGCCGGTCGCACAGGGACCGGCGCGTTACACAGATCCACCCCACCGGCGGGACGTATGTAAAATGCGTCTCGCCGGTTCTTTTTGACCTTCAGCCAGCGCCCGAACGTCCCGCTGGTTTCCCGCAGATATTCGAACTGAGGGCGATCCTTGCCTTCGATCGACGACGCCAGCTGGACTTTTGCAATGGACACATCCTGCGCCCGATCCTTGTAAAAGCCGAGCGCCTCGGTGCCGCGCGGCAGGCTCGACATCGCTTCGATCCCGCTGATTACCCGTCCGATGACCGCAATGTTGCGGTCAAGGTGACGCGGCGCGTGGCCGATGGCAGCATAAAGTTCGCCGCCCAAGCCGGTATCGGGCGACAGGTCGCGCCCAACCCCGACGCTGCCGTAGCAATGGGTCAGATTGGCGGTTCCATTTTTTGGATCGTAGGCGACCGGCCAGCCATGAACGTAGCCAGCGGCGGGTGCATAAGCGTCGGGCGAACCCAGCGGCACGATCGTCAGCCCCTTCAGCGCGCGATGATATTCGGCGGGCGGCACTTTGACGACGCCTGGAGGAAGCGCCTTCTCACTGTCGTTATTGCCCCATTGGGCGACATAATTGTCCTGCACGCGATAGATTTTCGCGCCGTCCCAGTAATTGGCACGGGCCAGCGCCTGGATGTTCGCGACATGAACCGGTGCGAATTCGGGTGCGAGCTGGACGATGACGCGGGCGCCCGAGGCAAGGTCGATCACCAGCAGGCGATCCGCCGGGATCGTCGCCCATTCTGACTTGGTGGATGCCGCAAGCACATCGCCGGGCGTTGCCAATTTGGGCGGCTCACTGTTCGGCTGGGCGGCGCCCATCAGGGCAAAAGCGGCTAGCGGCATCATGCGGTGCATCGACATCTCCTTTGCCACTTGTGTAAGCGGGCAAAATGTATCTCGCCACCCTCATGCTGCTCGGATCGGGCGAACTCGGCCGCGAAGTCGCGATTGCTGCAAAACGGCTCGGTTGCCGGGTCGTCGCCTGCGACCGCTACGACAATGCTCCTGCGATGCAGGTCGCCGATGCGCGCGAAATCTTTTCAATGCTCGACGGCGATGCGTTGCGGGCCGCAGTCGAGAAACATCGTCCCGACCATATCGTGCCGGAGATCGAGGCGATCGATACCGCGACGCTGGCGGTGCTCGAGGACGAAGGCTGGCATGTCGTCCCGTCCGCAAAGGCGGTCCAGCTTACCATGAACCGCGACGGGATCCGCGATTTCGCCGCCGCCGATCTCGGCCTGACGACATCGCGCTATCTGTTCGCCGAAACTCGCGACGACGCGATGGCGGCGGCTCAGTCGATCGGCCTACCCGCAGTGGTCAAACCGGTGATGTCGTCGAGCGGCAAGGGCCAGAGCGTTGCGCGCACCGCCGACGAAATGGGATCGGCCTTCGATTATGCGGTTGCCAACATGCGCGGTGACCGGCCGCGCGTCATCGTCGAGCAGTTCATCGACTTCGACTATGAAATTACCTTGCTGACGGTTGCGACCAAGGACGGCATCCTGTTTTGTCCGCCGATCGGACATCGCCAGGAGTCCGGAGATTATCGGGAAAGCTGGCAACCTGCCGCGATGGATGACGCAGTGCTTGCTTCGGCGCAGGAACAGTCTGCGAAGGTGGTCGCGGCGCTTGGCGGCTACGGACTGTTCGGTGTCGAATTCTTTATTGCGGGCGACCGCGCGATCTTTTCCGAATTGAGCCCGCGTCCGCACGATACCGGCATGGTGACGCTGATCGGCCAGTCACCCAACGAATTCGAGCTCCATGTTCGCGCCATCCTTGGCCTCCCCATCCCAGCTATCGAGTTGGCCGGACCGGCGGCGTCGGCGGTGATCCTTGGCGACCGCGAGAGCAACGAATTCGGCTTCGAAGGCGTCGCCGAGGCACTGGCGAACGGACGCGACGGCGCTCCGGTCGATGTTCGCCTGTTCGCCAAGCCAGTCATGCATCGCGGTCGCCGGATGGGAGTCGCGCTGGCACGGGCGTCGGCGGTCGAGGATGCCGTATCGGTGGCAACCGCCGCGGCCGCTGCGATCAGGATTGTCGAGCGGGCGTGAAGCCGACCGGCGTTTCGTGCGTTGGGGATTTGTGGAGGACAAGATGATGAAACGCCTGGCCCTATCGCTCGTCGCGGCAAGCCTCGTTGCAGGTTGCAGCAAGACGGATGAACCCGCGCCGCAACCGGTCAAGGAAATCATCGTTCGATCGGAAGCTCAAAAGGAGCTTTTCACCCTCAACCAGCTCAATCGCGCCATCGCGCTGAAACGCGCGATCCGCGATTTCGGGCCTGGCTGCGTCCGGATCACCAAATCGGGCTATGTCGGGCGATACAAGGACATGGATTACTGGACTGCTACCTGCCAGGACGACCGCAATCGCGACCGCGACTGGGCTTTGTTCATCGGTGCCAATGACACCGTGCAGGTTCGTCTATGTGAGGATGTGGCAAAGGTCGGACTTCCGGCTTGTGCCATCACCAAGGATGAGATGATTCACGAAGCGCCGGCGACCAAGGCCGCCGGCTAAATCGTCAGTCGCACTTGCGCGTGGTCTTGATTGCGCCATCGGGGCGCTTTTCCTTGATCGTGACGCACTTGCCGCTGCGATATTCTTCGCGAACGGTTCCGTCGGCGGCAACCGTCCGGCTGTCGGGTTTTTCGACCCGCTGATTGCCGCGGATTTCGTAATTGAAGCCTTGCGGCGTTGCAGCCTGATTATTGGCAGTGTCCTGCGCAAATGCAGCACCCGCCAGCCCAACGGCCAGCATCGTCCCCAATCCAATCAACACCAACTTGCGAGTCATTCGACTGCTCCTTCAGATACTTTCATAGCCGAAATGAGGTGAACCGGGGGTGAAAATCTGCGTGGTCCTGGATCATCCCCTAAAGGTCGCGAGCGTTGAAAAGTCGCTGGCATTTTCGTGCCCGACCACCGGCAGGCCCGCCGAAGTCACCCAGACATGGGCGGCCAAGCCATTGGCCTGGCCGTGTTCGCGGCACCGTAATGGACCTCATAGGCTTTTCCTCGGCGTTTAAGCATATGCGCCGCAGCAACGCCCTGTTCAAAACATTTGGCCCGCCAGGGCAGCCGGCGCCCCCACAGGCATAGGCCCCACGGCGAATCCAATAGGCCTCTTCGGCGCTGGCGCCTTGGGTGGAAGGCGTCGCCCGCTCCAGCTGCTTCGCCAAGCGATCGAACGATGTCAGCCGGATGGCCAAGCTCGCGGCGACCACGTCCGCTCCTGCCTCGGCAAGAAGCCAGACCGGCGCGCGTCGATCACGATCGAGAAGAGCGAACTCGCGAGGCATTGCGCCCGCTGTAGCGCAGGCTAGGCCACCTGCTCCAGTTCTTCGCCAAGCTCACGACATGGAAAAAGGTTGCGGATGTGCCGATTGAAGAATTGGCCCTTGGATTCCGCATCGGCGAATCGCTCGGCAACGTCGGCGGGAACGTTGGCATAACGATAGCGACGGCCGCTTGGAAACAAGAGGTCCAGTTCGCGTCTGGCCTGGATATACCAGGCGCCGGTGATGGCCTGATTGATCATAGTTGCTTAACGCACATCAACGCATTTTGATTCATTGCAGTCGAAATATTTTTCGGCCCCAAAGATCATTCGAAAAACAACCAGATCGCCAGGGTCAGCAAGGCGCTTCCAAAGGCAATGCCATAAGCGGAAATCCGCAAGCCGGGGCTGCTTGGCGGCTTGATGCTGTGAGCGGACAGTCGGGCGATCGCACGGCATGCCCGCCGTTCGGCACTCAGCACCATAACCATGGCCAGCAGCATGAAGCCGGTCGCGATCAGGCGCGGTATCCAGGGCGGCTCGATCTGCCCAAACAAGGCGCGAAAGCCAAGACCCACCCCAATCGCGCCAAAGGATGCCGACATCCAGCTCGCCATCGTCCGCTCGACCGCCATCAAGGTTCGGTCTTCGGCCATTTCGGTGCGGTCTTCGGCCAGGGTGTTGCGCTCGTCGTCGCTGATCTTGACTACTCCTTTCGAAGCTAACGGCATGAAGCGCATGCAGGTTCCCCAAGGCGATGATCGGCGCTACGCACGTCGCCATCGAGGAGTCGACGATGGGCAAGCTCAAGCGCAAGAAGTATGACGAACTGATCGAACCGATGCAGGCCGAGCTGGTCGCCATGGCGCGCTGGGTCGCGTCATCCGGGCAGCGGGTATGCATCCTGTTCGAAGGACGCGACACGGCGGGCAAGGGCGGCGCAATCGATGCGATCCGCGACAAGCTCAACCCTCGCCAATGCAAGGTTGTGGCGCTGGCCAAGCCAACCGAAGCGGAAGCGGGCCAATGGTATTTCCAACGCTATGTTCCCTATCTGCCGGGCAAAGGTCAGATCACCTTGTTCGATCGGAGTTGGTACAATCGCGCCGGAGTCGAAAAGGTGATGGGCTTTGCGACGCCGGACCAGGTCGCACGCTTTCTCGAGGCCGCGCCGGACTTCGAAAGGCAGTTGGTCGACGACGGCATATTGCTGTTCAAATATTGGCTGGGTTGCGATCAGGACAAGCAGGAAGAGCGCTTCGCCGAGCGGCTCGACGATCCGCTCAAGCGCTGGAAACTCTCCCCAATCGACCAAGCGGCCCGCGAAAAGTTCGCCGAATATACCGAGGCGCGCGAGACCATGTTCGAGGCCACGCATACCAAATGGGCGCCGTGGACGTTGGTCGATTTCAACGATCAAAAGCGGGGTCGGTTAACCCTGATTCGCGATTTGCTCGATCGATTGCCCGATACGGCGGTCCCTTACGAGCCGGTTGACTGGCCCGCGCTCGGCCACGAACCGATCGACGACGACTATGGCTTTCTCAAGCCGATCGAGGACTTTCCGATCAAGAAGGACTGAGCAACGCCGTGGCGCGATTTCGCGCGATCCTGGTGCTGCTTGCGATGATCGGCGTGGCGGTGGCGCTGAACCTGTGGAATCGGCCGGCGCAACGACAGCCGGGCGCGGTTGAACGGGTCGACGAATTGTTCACGATCTGCGGAAACGGATCCTCGCTCGCCTGTGTCAGCGACGGCGACAGCTTCCGACTGGGTCAGCGCAGGATTCGGATACGCGGCATCGACGCGCCGGAGAGCGGCGAGAAAGCGCGCTGCGATAGCGAACGACGAAAGGCCGACCAGGCGCGCAATGTCTTGCTGACGTGGCTAAACCGCGGCGCTTTCGTCATGACCGTGAAACCGGGCGACGCGCGCGACCAATTTGGCCGCGACCTGCGGATCTTGACGCGTGGTGCAGATGCGCTTGAAACCTAAATGGTCGGGCGCGGCATGGCGCATGCGTATCGCGGCAAGAAATTGAGTTGGTGCGGATGAGCATCCGAATGCATGCTCGTGCGTTAGGGAAATGAACGCGACGCAAGAGGAGCATAACATGAGCGATCTTTCGAACATCAAGGAACATATGGAAGTCATCGGCGCCGACGGAGTCCACGTCGGGACGGTCGACCATGTCCAGGACGGCCGGATCAAGCTGACCAAGGACAGCGGCACGCCGGGTCATCAGGACCATCACCATTATATCTCGGGCGGACTGGTCGCCGAGGTCGAGGGCGACAAGGTGCGCCTGAGCGCAAACGGCGACGTCGCGGTGACGTTCGAAGAAGAAAAATAAGGTCGTCGAATGAAACGACGTGAAAGGCCGGGCGGCGACGCCTGGCCTTTTTCGTGCGCGTCGCAATGCGGGCAAGCAGTCGTCACGCTGCAGTGCTGTGTCGGCGATGGTCGCGTCGATTGGGGCGACTTTGTGCTTCGCCCGATGAAGCGTAGAAGACGTTCTTCAGGGCAAACAGGGGGGGGGATCGTAACATGGGCGAGAAGATGGATCGGCGGGCGGTGATCGGTGGCGGTGCGTTGCTGGTGGGCGCGGGCGCGATGGTCGCGCCAGGTGGCGCCGGGGCGCAGGCGGCGAGCGGCTATGTGCCTGCGACCGAAGCCAATGACGCCTGGTATGCCAAGGGCGCGCACCGACACCGGATGGTGTTCGACACGGCCAGTGCCGAGCAGGGGGCATCTGCCGTCGCTTACGCCAACAATTGTTTCTACGCGACCAAGGTCGGCTACGGCCTGGGGCCGGAAACGCTGGGGATGATCATCATTCTTCGCCATGGCTCGACCACGCTTGGTTATAACGATGCGATGTGGAGGAAGTACGGTCGCGCGTTTGCCAAGCAGATGAAGCTGGAAGGCGATGACGCGATCCGCGCCGTTGGCGGCAATCCGTGGCTGGTCAATCCTGCCGACGCGCCGCCGCCGCCCAAGGGCATGGAATTCACCGGCGAAGCGACGCTCAGCGCGCTGGCCGCCAAGGGCACGCGGTTCGCGATCTGCGAACTTGCAACGATGGGTATTGCGATGGCTTTGGCCGGCGCGACCAAAGGCGACATGAAGGCGATCCAGGCCGAATTGATTGCCAATCTGATCCCCGGCGGGGTGATGGTGCCGGCCGGAATTATCGCAGTCGGCCATGCGCAGGATTATGGCTATCGGTTGGCGGTGGTCGAATAAAGGGTCGACGCGTGCGTCACATATTGGCGATCGCGGCTTCCAGTGCCTTGGTGTCGTCCGGAACCACCGGCGCGCCGATCGCATCGGTGGTCGCGACCTTTTTGTCCGGCGCTTCCTCCGGTGAGCCAGCGACGTCGAGCGCGAACCACAGGATTCCCGCCGCCCAGAGAATCGCGAACCAGCGGTTGCGGAAGATCGAGCTGTGTTTCATCGGGATCATGGCCGCGATCATGCGCCCGCGGGGTTAAGAAAATGCT
>JBDTMR010000046.1:0-11268 GCA_039934175.1 Sphingomicrobium sp. | reverse complement strand
CCGAAGCGATCGCGCAATGGGGTGGTCAGCAGCCCCTGCCGCGTGGTTGCGCCGACCAGGGTGAATCGCGGCAGGTCGATCCGCACGCTGCGCGCCGAGGGACCTTCGCCGATCATCAGGTCGAGCGCGCGGTCTTCCATCGCCGGGTAGAGCACTTCCTCGACCGCCGGATTGAGGCGGTGGATCTCGTCGATGAAGAGGACATCGCCGTCTTCCAGATTGGTCAGCAGCGCGGCCAGATCGCCCGATTTGGCGATGACCGGGCCGCTGGTGGCGCGAAAGCCGACGCCCATTTCGCGGGCCAGGATCCCGGCCAGCGTGGTCTTGCCGAGGCCGGGCGGGCCGAAGAACAGGACATGGTCGAGCGCTTCTTCGCGGGCCTTGGCGGCGTTGACGAAAATCCGCAGATTCTCCCGTGCGCCCTTTTGCCCGACGAATTCGTCGAGGCTCTTGGGGCGAAGCGCGGCGTCGGCATCCTCGGCGGTGCGTTCGGGCGTGGTCAGGCGGGCGGGGTCAGTCGCCATGACAATTGCCACTCCGGCTTGGCGGAACTGCGCAGGAGAACCCGACCGTCCGCGACGTCGAACAAGATATTCTGGTTGCGCGAACAGGGCACGGTGGAATGGTCATCGGCCCATGTTGCACAAGTCGGGGTTTCGAGGACAGGGGTTTTGCGCGGCACGCGAACGTGAGCTGCGGGTGGAAAGCCGACATTAGATTCCCCTTTGCCTCGCTTACTGACACGTAAAAGCGCATGGCGAGAATGCTTGCGATGGAGAACCTCAATATCGGTCAGAACATATTCTGAAAAAGGAGGGAACGGTGCCTACCGAAAAGCGCGAAAACGGCCATTCTGGGAGCGCGAGACATGATCGTGCGATAGGTCGCTGGGAAAATGAAGGCGGTAAAGCAGTTTCCTCATCATCCAACTTCGGATCGAGCGTCGTTGGCGAGATTGGCGATGTCGAGACGGGGCATTTGCGCATCAGGCTTATTACACTCGAGAATGTCGTTCTCGCCCTTCTCGCCGGAGCTCCGGAAAGCCAGTCCGACCTGGTGCTTGAGATGGCCGACTATATTTCCCCCCGACCGGGCTTCACCCCGCACCGCATGACGATCGAAGCTGCCGGCCAAATGCGCGCATTGGTCGACCGGGCTGCCCACTACAAGGCGGACGGAGCATGAGCGCTTTCAGGACGAAGCGGAGATTTTGCATCGACTCAATCGAGGATTTCCAGTGACGGACTTCGTTTGCCCAATGCATCCCGAAATCCGACGAGACGACGCTGGCGATTGCCCCGAATGCGGCATGCACTTGGTTGCGAAAGAAGATTCGCCTGATGACGCCGGCGAAGACGAAGATTCTCTCCGCAAAAAGGGACGGGGAGTCGAGCGAGGCTCCGACGATGATCGCTACGATTTGATTCCGTCGGGCTATGCAGGCCCGGTCTATACCTGCCCGATGCACCCGCAAGTTCGCCAGGTTCGTGCCGGCTCCTGTCCGATCTGCGGTATGGGGCTGGAGCTCGAGACTGCCAGTCTGGCGGACGAAGGCCCCAACCCAGAGCTGGTCGACTTCACCCATCGATTGTGGATCGGGGCAATTTTGACCGTACCGCTGTTGGTGCTGACCATGGGGCCGATGATCGGGCTTGCCGGGCTGCGCGATATTCTGGGCGAACGTTCGACGCTCTGGCTCGAATTTGTGCTGGGGACGCCCGTCGTCCTGTGGTGCGGCTGGCCCTTCCTGAAGCGCGGATGGAATTCCTTTCGAAGCCGCAACCTCAACATGTTCTCGCTGATTTCGATTGGAGTGGCTGCGTCCTGGCTGTTCAGCATGGTCGCGCTGTTAGCGCCCGACATCTTTCCGACGGGTTTCCGTGATGCCAACGGCAACGTCGCTGTCTATTTCGAGGCTGCGGCGGTGATCGTTACCCTGGTCCTGCTGGGACAGGTGATGGAGCTGAGGGCACGAGAAGGCACCGGGCAAGCAATTCGCGCCCTGCTCGATCTTGCTGCAAAAACAGCGCGGATCCTGCGTGATGACGGCAGCGAGGATGAGATTCCCCTAGAAGACGTCAAACCGGGCGACCGATTGCGTGTTCGTCCGGGTGACAAGGTTCCGGTCGACGGCATTGTTTCGGATGGGCATTCCTCAATCGACGAAAGCATGATCTCGGGTGAGCCGATGCCTGTCGATAAAGCCGCAGGCGACAAAGTCATTGGAGCGACCATCAACGGCACCGGCAGTTTAATCATCGAAGCGGGTCGCGTCGGCGAAGACACCACGCTTGCCCAAATCGTGGAGATGGTCGCCAATGCCCAAAGGTCGCGCGCACCGATTCAGAAATACGCTGACAAGGTCGCTGGCTGGTTCGTTCCAGCGGTCATCGGAGTAGCAGCATTGGCCTTCGTAGGTTGGGCAATCTGGGGACCGGCGCCGGCGCTGTCCTACGCGCTAATAGCGGCAGTTTCGGTCCTGATTATTGCCTGCCCCTGTGCGCTTGGCTTGGCGACTCCGATGTCGATCATGACCGCT
This sequence comes from Sphingomicrobium sp., assembly GCA_039934175.1. Classification (GTDB taxonomy): domain Bacteria; phylum Pseudomonadota; class Alphaproteobacteria; order Sphingomonadales; family Sphingomonadaceae; genus Sphingomicrobium. The sequence continues at coordinate 8,729 of JBDTMR010000046.1, read as the reverse complement.
ACAGGTCGCGGCGCCCAGGCCGGCGTGCTGATCAAGAATGCCGAAGCGCTCGAACGGTTCGAAAACGTGGATACGCTGATCGTCGACAAGACCGGCACATTGACCGAAGGCAAGCCTCGGCTGGTCGCCGTATTGCCCGAGACTGGGCATGCGGAAGAGGAAGTCTTGCGGCTTGCCGCGACGCTTGAGAAAGGATCCGAACATCCGCTCGCAGAGGCGATCGTCAAAGGTGCGGAAGATCGCGGCATCGCCATCGCCGAGGCGAGTGAATTCGAGGCGATCACCGGCAAGGGCGTGGTCGGCGTGGTCGGCGGGAAAAAGGTCATGCTGGGCAACCACACGCTGGTTGCAGACCGTGGCTTGGACGCCTCAGCGTTAACGCCAATCGCCAACGCTCGTCGCGACCAAGGCGAAACGGTGATGTTCGTGGTTGTCGACGGGGCCATCGTCGGCCTCGTCTGCGTCGCTGATCCGGTGAAGGAAACGACGGCGGCTGCCATCGCTGATCTCCATGGGCTCGGCTTCCGGATCATTATGGCTACCGGCGACAATGAACGTACGGCTAGGGCGGTAGCGGCAAAACTCGGGATCGACGAGATACGCGCAGGGGTCCTGCCGCAGGACAAGGCCCGCATCATCCGCGAACTTCAGGCGGGGGGTCGCAAGGTGGCAATGGCTGGAGACGGGGTAAACGATGCGCCCGCATTAGCTCAGGCCGATGTCGGCATTGCCATGGGCACCGGGGCCGACGTGGCCATCGAAAGCGCAAGCATCACGCTGGTCAAAGGCAACCTCGACGGAATCGTCCGCGCGAGAAAACTTTCGCGAGCCACGATGCATAACATCCGGCAGAACCTGTTTTTCGCCCTCATTTACAATGCTGCCGGTGTGCCGGTGGCGGCGGGCATCTTATATCCGCTCCTGGGCGTATTGATCAGCCCGATGTTTGCCGCCTTTGCGATGAGTGCATCGTCAATATCGGTCGTGCTCAATTCGCTTCGGCTTAGGACGGCGAGCCTTTGAAACGCCGATTTCAGACCTGATCGAGGTAGCTCGCTCGAGTTCGTGAACAAGAACGTCCGAAAGTGGTCGAAATCCGACAATCCTGGATTTCCACCGAAGGCCCGCGTGACGCACCATCCGGTTACGAAGTCGCGCCATCCCCACCATCCCCTTCGCCAAACAGCCAGCGTCCGGTGGCGTATCCGGCCAAGCCGCCGACCAGTTGGGAAAGAATGAACATCGGGGCGTTGGCGGGGGCGATACCGCTGAAGCTGTCGGTCAAGCTGCGCGCGATGGTGAGTGCGGGGTTGGCGAAGCTGGTCGAGGAGGTAAACCAATAGCCGGCCACAATGGTCAGCGCGACCAACGCGCCGGTCTGGGGCGCGGCGCGGCCGCGGCAACCGGCAATCACGAACAGCAAGGCAAAGGTCGCAATCGCCTCGCCTAGCCACTGGCCGGGGCCGGTCCGGGCATGGGCCGACCATTGCAGCAGCGGCAGGTCGAACATCGCATGGGCCGCAACGACCGCGAGCAGACCGCCAACCAGCTGCACCAGAACAAACACTGCGAATTCGCCGACCGACATCTGCCCCGTCGACCACAGGGCAAGACTGACCGCCGGGTTGAAATGTGCGCCCGAAATGGGGCCGAGGATCGCGATCAGCACCGCCAGCATCGCGCCGGTCGCCATCGTGTTTCCGAGCAATGCGACCGCCAGATTTCCGCCCGCCAATTGTTCCGCCATGATTCCCGATCCGATGACGGCGGCAAACAGGAAGAAACTGCCCAGCGCTTCGGCGGCAAGGCGGCGGTTGAGCGGCGGCATGAACGTCCTTCCCAAGACTGGTTTGACCGGCTGCGCTGTGCCACATTCCGGCGGCGGCGCAATAGGGGGCGATGATGTTGGTAACACGGCGGGCGATGCTTGCGGGCGGTGCGGCGATGGCGGCGGCACCCGCGTTTGCGAAATTGACGGCGAGCAAGGCAGGCTGGTTCGACCGCGCGATCGTGATCGACGCGCTGGGCGGGACCGGCGATCCTTACGGCGCGGAAGGCGTGACCAGGATGGGCGACCGCGCCTGGGCGGAAACCGTCGCGACCGGCGTGACGATGCTTCGCGATACGGTCTTCCCGGTCGGAAATGTTGCGGACCCGTGGAAGGATTATCAGGAAGACATAGTCGCCAAGAATGCGCTGATCGCGGCCAATCCGGACCGGCTGCTGCCGATCAAAAGCGCCGCCGACATTTTGAAGGCGAAACGTGAAAAACGGTTCGGCGTGCTGCTCGGGACTCAGGACAGCTGCATGGTCGGGCCGGAACTGGATCGTCTGGCCCAATTGAAGAAGGACGGCGTACTGACCGTCCAGCTGAACTACAACAACCGCAATTTGTCAGGTGATGGTGCGCTGGAGCCGGCTGATGCCGGCCTGTCCAAGCTGGGCCGTGCGACGATATCGCGGATCGAATCTGAAAAACTGCTGCTCGACCTCAGCCATGGCGGTGCGCGGACGATGGCCGAGGCGGCGGCGGCGGCGACCCGACCGCTGGTGATCAGCCATACCGGGGCGCGGGCGGTGACCGACCATGTTCGCAACACTAGCGACGCGACGATCAAGGCGGTTGCCGACAAAGGCGGGGTGGTCGGCGTCTATTTCATGCCGTTCCTGGCGATTGGCCGGCCCGCCACGATGGCCGACGTGCTGGCCCATATCGAGCATGTCGCCAATGTCGCGGGTGAGGATCATGTCGGAATCGGCACTGACAATGGCGTGCTCCCGCTCAACCTCGACGAAGTGGCCAAGAAGCGCATGGATGAATGGGCGCGCGACCGGATCAAGCGCGGCATTGCGGCACCGGGCGAAGGCGTCGGCATCTATCCGTGGGTCGAGGAATTGAACCGCGTCGAGCGTTACCGAATGGTCGCCGATGCCCTGGCCAAGCGCGACTGGAGCGTGGCGCGGCTCGAGAAATTGATGGGTGGCAATTTCCTCCGCGTCTACAAGGAGGCCTGGGGCGGGTAACTAGTCGTAATGCTGCATCTCGCCGGCCAGTTCGAGCCATTCGTGCTGGCGTTCCTCCCAAACCGAAACATTGGGCGTGAAGACGTAGGGATCGGCAAAGGCGCCGAGCGGGATGGCGATCGTCTCGGGCATCGCGTCGTTGATGAAGGCGATCGTTCCGCCACACGCCGGGCAGAAGTGGAAGCGGGCGATATTGCCGCCGCCGCCGGTGTGGGCGACGACGCTTGCCGCGCCTGCGATGGTTACGGCATCGATGGGAAAGCGGACCTGCGCCGCAAAGGCCGATCCGCTGCGCTTTTGGCAATCGAGGCAATGGCAGACGGAAATGCGGACCGGATCGCCGGTGGCGACGGCGGAAAGCTGGCCGCAGCGGCAGGAGGCGAGGTGGGTCATTTCGACGCCTTTCTGAGCGCCAGCCGGACCAGCGCGTCCAGCGTCGCGTCGGCGCCGAGGTCATCGGCGGCGGCGGCGACTGCGGCGCTTGCTTCGGCGGGTTTGAAGCCGAGGTTGGCGAGCGCCGAGAGCGCGTCCTGCGCGGCGCCGGTCTTCGGTGTGGTCGCGCCCAGCGTACCGGCAAGCGCAGGACTACCAAGCTTGCCGGCGAGTTCGTTGACGATCCGCATCGCCAATTTGGGTCCGACGCCGTTGGCGCGCGCGACCATCGCTTTGTCGCCGCGCGAGACGGCGGCGGCGAGCTCAGACGGGTCAAGCACCGTGAGGATGGCGAGCGCAACTCGGCCGCCGACACCCTGCACGCTGGTCAGCGCACGAAAACTCTCGCGCTCGGCGGCGTTGCCGAACCCGAACAGCGTCATCGAATCCTCGCGCACCTGCATTTCGGTCAGCAGCATCACCTCGCCGCCGGTGGGGCCGATCGCGTCGAGCGTGCGGCCCGACAGGTGCACGAGATATCCCACGCCGGCAACGTCGAGCACGGCATGGTCGGCGGTGGTTTCGACCAGGGTTCCGGTGAGGCGCGCGATCATCTGCTAACGCGTAAGGCCGGAACGCGCGCTCGCCAAGTGGTGGGCGTGAGTAATGGCGACGGCCAGGGCGTCGGCGGCGTCGGGACCGGCGATCTTTGCGCCGGGCAACAGTCGCTGGATCATGGCGTGAACCTGCACCTTGTCGGCATTGCCGACGCCGACCACGGCTTTCTTGACGAAGCGCGCGGCATATTCGCCGACGTCGATCCCTGCCCGCGCGGCGATCATCAGGCAGACGCCGCGCGCTTGGGCCAGCTTGAGCGTCGATTGCGGGTTTTTGTTGACGAAGATTTCCTCGACCGCGGCGCTAGCCGGTGCGGTGTTGACCAGCAGCGCCTCGAGCTGGCTAGCGAGGTGCGACAGGCGATTGGGCAAATCTTCTTTCGGATCGGTCTTGAGCTGGCCATTGCCAAGATGCGAGAGGCGATTGCCCTCCGCACGGATAAGGCCCCAACCGGTCGTTCCAAGCCCCGGGTCGAGGCCGATAATCAAGGTCACAGGCGAACCCCGAACCGCGGCGCGAGCGCGATCATGCCGGCGTAGAGCGCGATTGTCAGGGCGCAGCTTAGGGTCAATGCGAGATAGAAATTCATGCCCGAGCGAAGCAGGGCCGGGATGACGAGGAACATCGGCAGCGACGGCAGGACGAACCAGAAGGTCGCGGTCGAATGATGCGCCATGTTGGCGGTGTCGGGCCGGTCGTGCCACAGCCAGATCATGCCGAGCACGGAAACGAGCGGCAGCGAGGCGACGAGGCCCCCGATACCGGGATAGCGGCGGGCGATTTCGGAGACGGCCGCGACAATGACGCCGCTGACCAGCGCCTTGACCGCCAGCCAGCCCCACATCATCCGAGCTTTTCCAGTTCCTCGTCCGAGATTTCGTAATTGCCCCAGACGGTCTGGACGTCGTCATCGTCATCCAGCGCATCGATCAGCTTCATCAGCGTGGCGACGTCGCCGCCAACCACGTCGACCGGAGTCTGCGGACGCCAGGCAAGCTTGGTGCCGCTGGCTTCGCCGAGCGCGCCTTCGAGGCCCTTGGCGACTTCGTGCAGATCGTCCGAAGCGGTCCAGATCTGGTGGCCGTCCTCATCCGACTGGATGTCTTCGGCGCCCGCTTCCATCGCGGCTTCCAGCACCTTGTCGCTGTCGCCTGCGGCAACCGGATATTCGATCAGGCCGACCCGGTCGAAGCCGTGCGCGACGCTGCCCGAGGCACCCAGATTGCCGCCATTCTTGGAAAATGCGGTTCGGATGTTGGTGGCGGTGCGGTTGCGATTGTCGGTCAGTGCCTCGACGATCAGGCTGACGCCGCCGGGACCGAATCCCTCGTAGCGGATTTCTTCATAATTTTCGGTATCGCCCGCCGTCGCCTTGTCGATCGCGCGCTGGATATTGTCCTTGGGCATCGACTGCGCCTTGGCGGCGTTGACTGCGGCGCGAAGGCGCGGGTTCATGTCGGGATCGGGCATGCCCATCTTGGCCGCGACGGTAATTTCGCGGCTGAGCTTGGAAAACATGCCGGAACGCTTTTTGTCCTGCGCGCCCTTGCGATGCATGATGTTCTTGAATTTGGAATGGCCGGCCATGGATTTCCCGTTTGAATGCGATGAGTTGGCGCGGCTTTAGTCGGGCTTGGCGCGAGGCTCAACCACTTGCGCGACGTTCGCTTCCAGCGACTCGAGCCGGGCGATGACCTGCTGGTCGAGCTTTTCGTGAAGGCGCAGGATGTCGAGTTCGGCGCGCAAATTGGTTTCGTAATCGAGCTTGGCGGCGAGCCGGTCCTTCACGGCCTGGCGATTCTGGCTCATCATGATGACAGGCGCCTGGATCGCGGCCAGCGTCGACAGCATCAAATTGAGGAAGATGAAGGGGTAAGGATCGAACGTCAGTCCGAAGTGTCTGAGGATGCCGGTATTGAGAATCATCCAGCCGAACAGCACGATGCCGAAGGCGATGATGAAACCCCAGCTGCCGCCGACCGCAGCGACCCTATCGGCGAGGCGCTCGCCAACGGTAGCGTTTTCGGCGGCAAGCAGTCCGGCATCGCGGCTGGTCGGGCGGCCCGCGGCGATATTGGCAAGCACCCGCCGCTCTTCTTCGCCTAGCGCGTCGAGATCCTCAGCGAGGAGGCGCTGGGCGAGTTCGGCGGCGGTGCCTGTCATTGGGTTGCCTTACTCCAGACCGAGCGCGGTGCGATAGGTTTCAAGCAACGCGTCAGCTTCCTGGCGGGCGTGGCTTTCCATCTTCCGCAGGCGGACGATGGCGCGCATCGTCTTGGTGTCGTAACCGTTCGACTTGGCTTCGGAATAAACGTCCTTGACGTCGTCGGCGATGCCCTTCTTTTCCTCTTCAAGGCGCTCGATGCGCTCGATAAACAGCCGCAGTTGGTCTGCGGCGACATTGCCTTCCGCCATGATGATCTCCGAATCTGGATTATGGGTTCGCGGCACGCCTTAGGCGAGCCATAACCTTGCCTCAAGCCGGTTGAACAAGATGGCGGGATGGTTATGGCGTTGCCATAAGCAAAGAAGCGAAGGGGTCGTTGGTGAGCATCTTGAAGCCGCGTGGACGCAAGGTCAAAATCCTGGCCACGCTTGGGCCCGCATCGTCCAGCCCGGAGATGATCCGCAAGCTGATGGAGGCGGGTGCCGACGCGTTCCGGATCAACATGAGCCACGGCACCCAGGACGACAAGGTGGCGCTGGTCGAGGCAATCCGCGGCCTCGAAAAGCAGCTACATCGCCCGACCACGATCCTGTTCGACCTGCAGGGACCCAAGCTTCGCGTCGGCGATTTCAAAGGCGGGTCGGCGATGCTGGAAGCCGGTCAGCATTTCGTGCTCGACCAGGACAGCGCCGACGGCGATGCGACCCGCGTCGAGCTGCCTCATCCCGAATTGTTCGACACGCTGAAGCCGGGCGACCGCCTGCTGATCGACGATGGCAAGGTACGGTTGACCGCGACGAGCGTGACTCCGGAGCGGATCGAGGCCGAGGTGATGGTCGGCGGCAAGGTGTCGAACCATAAGGGCGTGAACGTGCCTGACGTGGTCGTACCCATCCCCGCGCTGACCGACAAGGATCGCAGCGACCTGGACTTCGCGCTTGCGCAGGGCGCGGATTATATTGCGATGTCTTTCGTCCAGCGGCCCGAAGACGTCATCGAGGGCAAGAAACTGATCGGCGACAAGGCGGCGTTGATGGCGAAGATCGAAAAACCGCAGGCGATGGAACGGCTCGACGAGATTCTGGCGGTGGTCGACGCGGTAATGGTCGCACGCGGCGACCTGGGCGTCGAATTGCCGCCCGAAGACGTTCCACCGGCGCAGAACAAGATCGTTGCCGCCGCGCGCCAGGCCGGAAAGCCCGTCGTGGTCGCGACGCAGATGCTGGAATCGATGATCGTCAGCCCGACGCCGACCCGCGCCGAGGTCAGCGACGTTGCCAATGCGATCTACGAAGGCGCCGATGCGGTCATGTTGTCGGCGGAAAGCGCGGCAGGACAATATCCGGTCGAAGCGGTGGCGATGATGGACAAGATCGGCCAGTCGGTCGAATCTGATCCGGTCTACACCAAGCGCATCCACTTCGTCGAAACCCCGGCCGAGGAGACCGTCGCCGACGCGATCAGCGAAAGTGCAGCGCAGATCGTCCGGATCATCGGTGCCAAGGCGATGGCCTGCTACACGACGTCGGGATCGACCGCGCGGCGGATCGCCCGCGAGCGCGCGCCGGTGCCGACCTTGGTGATGACCGCCAGTATCAAGGTCGCGCGGCGGCTTGGCCTGCAATGGGGCGTGCACGCGGTTCACACCCGCGACGTTTCCAGTTTCGAAGAAATGGTCGGCAAGGCCAAGCGCATGTCGCTTCGTCACAAGCTGGTCTCACCAGGCGATCCAATGGTGGTCATGGCGGGCGTTCCGTTCAAGACGGTCGGATCGACCAACGTCATCCATGTCGTCCGGATCAGCGGCGACGAACTCGAAACCTATTTGAACGAGGCGTAAGGCCGATGGGCACCACGATCGCGGAACTCGAGGAACGGCGCGAAGCCGCAAAGATGGGCGGCGGGCAAAAGCGCATCGATGCGCAGCACGCCAAGGGGCGGCTCACGGCGCGCGAGCGGTTGAGTGTGCTGCTTGACCCCGACTCATTCGAAGAAATGGACATGTACGTCGAGCATAATTGCGTCGACTTCGGCATGGCGGAGCAGAAGATTCCGGGCGACGGCGTAGTCACCGGATCGGGCACGATCAACGGTCGATTGGTCTATGTCTTTGCGCAGGATTTCACCGTGTTCGGAGGCTCGCTGTCCGAACGGCACGCGCAGAAAATCTGCAAGATCATGGACGCAGCAATGAAGGTTGGCGCGCCGGTCATCGGGCTCAACGACAGCGGCGGTGCGCGGATTCAGGAGGGCGTTGCGTCGCTCGGCGGCTATGCCGAAGTGTTCCAGCGCAACGTGCTTGCCTCGGGGGTCATTCCGCAACTGTCGTTGATCATGGGCCCGTGCGCAGGCGGCGCGGTTTATTCGCCGGCGATGACCGACTTCATCTTCATGGTGAAGGACAGTTCTTACATGTTCGTCACCGGGCCGGAGGTCGTGAAGACGGTGACCAACGAGGTCGTGACGCAGGAGGAACTGGGCGGCGCGGTGACGCATACGACCAAGTCGGGCGTCGCCGACGTCGCGTTCGAAAATGACATCGACGCCT